>NZ_JAGHZN010000035.1:0-57826 GCF_017746735.1 Roseofilum sp. Guam
GGAAAATAACCGTTATCCGGATTGGGTTTTGGAAGTAACTTCCATGAGTACCCGACACAAGGATGAACGAGATAAACCCATCACTTATGCCCAAATGGGGGTAACGGAATATTTCCAGTATGACCCCAGCGGGGATTATTTAAAACCTCGTTTGCGAGGACGCAGGTTAGTCAATGGAGCGTATCAATTATTGACGCTCAATGAGTTAGACGATGGTACATTATCCGTTTTTTCTCAGGTTTTAGGTTTAGAGATGCGAGTGCTACCGGATGGTAAATTACGGTTTTTTGACCGAGAGAGAGGGGAGTATTTGCGCAGTCCCGATGAGTCAGAGCAGGAGCGGTTACAGGAACGGCAAAGGGCTGAACAAGCAGAACTGGCTCTAGAAGAGGAACGCAGACGCACTCAACAAGCAGAAGCCGAATTACAAGCCTTACGCCAACGTCTGCTAGAACAGGGTATTGATCCGTCTACTCTGGAATAGGCGACACCAGGGGTGGGCTGCATCGGATGGGTTCTCCCCGATCTACAATATTGACGACCCTATTTTTGATTTTCATTGATTGTTTCATGGCTCAAACCGAAGCTCTGGTTATCCTTTCTGGTGGACAAGATTCAACCACCTGCGCTGCATTAGCTACACAACAATTCGATCGCATTCATGGGCTGACGTTTGATTATCAACAGCGTCATCGCATTGAGCTGGAAAGTGCCCAAGCCGTGGCTCAGAAGCTGGAATTGGCAAGTCATGAAATCGTCTCAGTGGGGCCTATTTTGGCGAGTACGAGTCCTTTGGTGAGCGAAACCCCTTTGGCGGAGTATGAGAGTGCCGAGGCGCTGCCAGGGGGCATTGAAGCCACATTTATTCCGGGACGTAATATTTTGTTCTTAACCTTGGCCGCGAATCGGGCGGCGCGTTTGGGGATTAAAGATATTGTTTTAGGAGTGTGTGAGACGGATTTTGCAGGGTATTGGGATTGTCGTCAGAGTTTTATTGATGCCATGGGGGTGGCATTGGGTGAGGGAATGTACGGTGATGGTGAGGCGTATCGGATTCATACACCCTTGATGAATTTAACGAAGGCAGAGTCAGTGAAGTTGGCTCAGGAGGCGTTGGGCGATCGCTTCGAGTCAGTCATGGAGTTAACCCATACTTGCTATGCAGGGGTGAAGGGAGGATGCGGTAAGTGTCATGCCTGTATCTTAAGAGATCGGGGTTTTCAGGAAGCCGGAGTTGCCGATCCGATTTGGAAATATCGAGGCACTAACCATGGCAGTTCTGGGACAGAGATATTAGAAGATCGAACCTATGGCGATCGCGCCATTGAAGAGGCGGCTCACCATCGACTAGAAATTTGGCCCAACCCTTCTCCAAACCACGATTATATCATTCATCTAGAACATCCAGAGTTTACTGCCCTTTGTCCGCGATCGGGTTATCCAGATTTTGGCACTATTGTCTGTGATTATTTTCCCGGTCAATCTGTTTTAGAACTCAAAGCTTTTAAGCTTTACATTAACAGTTTTCGCCAACAAAGAATCAGCCATGAAACCGTAGTTAACCAGGTCGCCGATCGCCTGATGGCAGAAGTGAAACCCAAAGCTCTGCGCATTATCGGCGATTTTACGAGGCGTGGAGGCGTAAAAACCGTGATTACCGCTTATCGAGGGGAAGACATGAGTTTCCCTGATTATCAACCCAATTTGCTTTAAAACTCTTGCCTATTGCCTCCCCAAAAAACGGTCGTAACTCACTGATGAAGCTATGGAACTGATCGAAATTCTCAAAGCAGACTATGAACGGTTTCCCGTCAACCAAACCTATAGTATTTATGCGCCAGATGTGTATTTTAAAGATCCAATGACCGAATTCTGGGGAGGCGATCGCTATCAACAGATGATATCCTGGATGGAACGCTGGTTCCTGAATATCAAAATGGACTTACACCACATCCAGCAAGACGGAAACACGATTCACACCCGATGGACATTGCACTGGAATACTCCCCTCCCCTGGAAACCCCGTATTTCTATTCCTGGATCGAGTGAACTCCGAATCAATGAGAATGGCTTAATTAATTCCCATATCGATCATTGGGATATTTCACGCTTAGATGTCTTAAAGCAACATATCGTGCTTCGTGCTGCTAATCGGGAATAGATAAACCATTTTTCCCTTCTATAGAGACGATTAAGACATTGTAAGATGATGGGGATGACTTGACACGCGATCGAGCCATGCTCGAACAGCAGGATATTCAGAAAGATCAAATCCTCCTTCATCAGCTACATGGGTATAAGCGTATAACGAAATATCTGCGATCGTTAGAGAACCATTGACGAGAAAATCCGTTTTTGATAATTGCTGCTCCATAACAGAGAGTGCTTTATACCCCCCTTCTTGTTTCGCTTCATATTCTGCTCGTCTCTCTTCTGGTAGTCCCAGATACTTGGCGATAAACCGGGCTACGGCAATATACGGCTCATGACTATATTGTTCAAAAAACTGCCATTGCAAAATATTTGCTCGCTCCCAAGGGTCATCCGATAAATAATGGGTTCCATGGGCTAAATAATTGAGAATGGCATTAGACTCAGAAAGATATTGTCCTGAAGGGAGTTCCAGAAGAGGAATTTTTCCATTGGAATTTTTGCTCAGAAACTCATTCGTTTTCGTTTCTCTCTGTAAGATATCGATCTCTATCCATTCATGATCTATATCTAGATGATTCATCAGTAACTTAACCTTATAGCAGTTACCTGAGAGCCTATCTCCGTAAACCCGATACATATATTCCTGTGCTATTGCTATATGTTGACATTTTTCTGAGTTATTCACTCTTTAGTTTAACGGGTCACTGTTCTCTAATACCCAATCGAGGATGAGGGGATTGACCAATTCTGGGGCTTCATCTTGGGGACAATGACCGACTCCTTCTAGGGGAATAAAGTGTTTAATGGCTGGAAATTCGCCTAACTTGCGTCCCTCATCAATGGGTTCCCAGGGGTCTTCAGTTCCCCAGAGCATGAGCGCTGGACAAGGGAGACTTTCTAACAAATCTTCGGGTAGGGGGCCTTGGGAATAGCGGGTGAAGGCAAGAAAAACATCTGCTGCCCCCGGATCGAAGGCTGGAGCCATGAGTAAATCGACCAATTCATCGGTGACGGCTTCCGATCGCCCATAGGCTTGTTCTAAAATTTGTTTGACAACCTTGGGTTTAGCAATTTGGGCAAAAAACCAATGACCGATCGCCCGAATCCCCAAAAACCGTTGTACGATAGGCGCACCATAGCGTTTATAAAAGGGTAAATTCTCTCGGCGGCGATCGTGAAGTAACCTTAAAGAACAATTGAGCAAAACGACAGAGTTTACCCAATCTGGAGCATCAACTGTCGCTTGCATCACAGCAATACAGCCGATCGAATTACCCACCAATACCGTCGGCTCACCAATCACCTCTTGACAAAACTGGATAATTTGCTCGCTCCAGGTTTCAAATCTGTACTCAACCTCCACCCCTGAAGTCGGTTTGGCCGAACCCCCAAAGCCAATTAAATCTAGGGCATAACAGTGACAACATTGACCGAGAACCGGGAGATTTTTACGCCAATGATCCACCGATCCCCCAAATCCATGAATTAATAACACTGTTGGCCCCATTTGACCCATTTTCTGATAGCGGATGGGAAATCCGCGCCAGTTCCAGAACAGATATTCCATAGGATCAGCCGGATCATTGGCCCTTTGAGTCGCAGAAATAGTCATATAATTTGGGAAAAGCCTGCAAGATTGTATGGGCAGAATATAAGTCAAACCCGCTGTTCTTGTCAGCTATTTCCCTAAACATCAATAACTAAGGGTGCGTTCACTAAACTAGAATTATATCTATTTCAGCTTGCTTCTCAGGTAGTGTTTATATCTATCGCTCTAGCCGAGTAGCCGTCTGCTATGCTCTGAACTCCAGTTGTGGAGCAATACACTGCCTTTCCATTTACAGGCGCGAGGATTTCCTATGCCAACCGAAACCGCATTCCTTAACTGTCCCAATCCCAGTTGTCAGAGAGCCAATTCAGAAGATCTTCAAGATTGCCACAATTGCGGCACTCGGTTAGTCAAGCGGTATCTGTGGGCAACTTCTCCGGATCTGCGACCTTTGGGCAATGCCTTGGACTTTCTAGAAGTGGGACAACGAATGGGCGATCGCTATCTCTACAAAGGTAATCACATTTTCCTCGATCTGAAACCGGGGGTTCCCCCCCATATCCCCTCAGAAATCTCGACATCCCTACAAACCTATCTCAAATTATTTCCCCATCGACTCCATCTCCCCCAACCCTACGAACTCTTAACCCTAAAATCCACTTTACCCCCCGTACTACTACTCGAAGGAGCGCCGATTAACCCATCCCTTTTAGACCAAGACTCTCTGAAACCCGCACTGATGCCAACGCTCAAAGATCAATGGGCCAAAGCTTCTCCCATGCGTCAACTGCATTGGTTATGGCAAATTGCTCATCTGTGGCAACCCTTAAAAGTGCTGGAAGTGGCAAATTCCTTACTCGATCATCACTTCTTGCGAGTTGAAGGGCCAGTAGTACGGATTCGAGAATTGCGGGCTGATCCCTCATCTTCAGTTGAGTTATCTCAGTTAGGGCAAATGTGGTTACCGCTAGCGAAACAGGCTAACCCTTTAATTAATCGCTTTTTACAACATTTAGCTCAAGGGTTGACTGAAGGACAAATCTTCGCCATGGATCAGGCGATCGCCGAACTCGATCGGGCCTTACACTATTGTCGCCAGTCCCAGACTACCCACTTTAGCCTATGTACCGCCAGTGATAAGGGCCCCAGTCGCTCCCATAATGAAGATGCTTGTTACCCCCTACAAACCTCCCCAGGTCAAAGCATTTCGTCATTTCAGGGGTCTGATCCTCTCTGTGCGATTGTCTGTGATGGTATTGGTGGTCATGCTGGGGGAGAAGTGGCTTCTCAACAGGCGATCGAAAGTATTTTGGCCTCTTTGAATTGGGAGAAGCTTTCTGCTGCCAAGAGTCCCCCAGATCGGGTCGATCAGATCACCCATCTTCTCGATCAGTTGATTCGTCATGCGAATACAGTTATTAGCGATCGCAATGACCAAGAGCATCGTCACGAACGACAACGCATGGGAACGACTCTCGTCATGGCAGTTGTTCCCCCTCCTGTAGAGCAGTCCCATGAACTCTATATTGCCCATGTGGGAGATTCCCGGATCTATTGGATCACCCAGCATGGATGTCATCAGGTGACCTTAGATGATGATTTAGCTTCTCGTGAAGTGCGCCTAGGTTATACCTTATATCGTGGCGCTCTCCAACATCGGGCTGCTGGTGCCCTGGTGCAAGCCTTGGGAATGAGTGAGTCTAGTCTCCTGCATCCTAGTGTGGGGCGATTAATTTTAGATGAGGATGGCATTGTGTTGCTTTGCTCTGATGGACTCAGTGATGGCGATCGCGTCGAACACCATTGGCAAAGTAAACTATTACCCATTTTGGAGGGTAAATTAGATTTGGCCACAGCCACAGCTGAATTAGTCGAATTAGCCAATACCCTCAATGGCCATGATAATGTCACCATCGGCCTGATCCATTATCAAGTCAAACCCCAGAATGCGACCTTGAAGCCCTTAACTAGATTATTTAATCCCGTTATTCCGGGCGATCGCTCCGCCAAAGAATCAGCCCAGAACTCAATGAAAACCCAATTGGTCACAGTTGGCGCTCCAGAAGGCCAAAAGGACTTGAAGTCTAGTCCAGACTCTGTGCCCCAAACGGTTTCTATTTCTCGATTATTAGTGGGGATTGTCAGTTTAATGACAATTTTATTAGTTTTAGGGGGAGCGATATTATATCTGTTTGAACCATCTTGGAGGCGATCGCCAACCCTTCAAAACTCTCCTGCTATACCCGTCCAACCGTCCCCCTCTCCCAGTCCCATAAACCCGTAAAATTATGGGTAATGGGTCATCAGTAACCTCCGTGTCTCCATCTCCCCGTGTCCCCATCCCCCAATCCCCCCATCTGTCCAAGCAATTCGATAAACTAGAAGAAAGGGGATACACTCAACCCGTAATATCAAGGCTCTTAAATGTCTTCAATTGACTGCCCTTGTCTCAGTATTGCCATTACCCGGTTGGTCGCTTGTTCACCACCTGATGGCAGTGATAAACCTCATTCTCCAGATAGAAACCAATCCGCCCATTTTGCCATTTGGGTAATTCGGGCTTCCTATCCCGGAGGATACACTCATCATGACCGTATTTGGCCCTATACTCTCAGCCTCACGTGGGAAGGATGGCAGGATTTATTTAAAATTCCCTCCCAACCCTCCTATTCTCTCTCCATTCCGGCTGTAGAGTCTAATCCAACAGAATTCGAGACTTTACTCTTTTCTTCAGAGGAAAAAGGGTCTTATAGTAGTCGGTTAATGCAGCAATTGGGGATTAGTTTGTGGCAATGGGTCTTTGATGGCCCCATTCAAAGTTGTTTATCCCAAAGTCAAGGTATTGCCTTAGGACAGAATAAACCCTTACGAGTACGCCTGGATATCCGAGACCCCGATCTCATTCCTTTACCTTGGGAAATTATGCAATCTCAAGCGGGAAAACAGGCCATTTCCGTTTCTCCTACCCTGTTATTTAGTCGTACCACCAGTGAGGTCGATCCTCTTCCTCCGCAACGAACGGATCAGGAACTGAATATTTTATTAGTCTTTGGTGCAACCGTTGGTCAGGGGACTTTGGGTTCTGAATGGCTTGAGGGTACACCGAGCGATCTGCAATTGGAAGCAGAAGCGGAGACCTTAGCTCGAATTCTGGAAAATTGTACCGATTCCCATCAAACCCTACCCAGTTTAATGACTTCATCGGTTCCCTGTAAAGTGGATACCTTGATCCAACCGACTCCTGCACAGTTAATTGCGGCTTTGGAAACGAAGACCTACAATATCGTGTTTTATGGAGGCCATGCTGTCCCGGCTCCGGATGGGGGACTGTTGTATTTACAGCCAGAAACAACCCTGAGTGGCCGGGAATTTGCTAATGTTTTGGTTCGAGGACAGGTAACGTTAGCAGTTTTGAATACTTGTTGGAGTGCGAAGGGAGATACGGAAGTAGATGATCCTAGGGATGGAGACTCTCATCGTCTCCTGCCTCGTAGTAGTTTCGCGGAAGTACTACTGCATCATGGGATACCAGCAGTTTTAGGAATGCGAGAGGCGATCGCTGATCGAGAAGCGCTCAGTTTCATTGAAGCCTTTGCTGAAGCCCTATCCAAGCGTTTCCCCATCGATGAAGCTACCGCTATAGCTCGGCAACGCTTAATTACACTCTATAAATATAATCAACCATCCTGGACACTTCCGGTGTTATATATGCATCCAGATTTTGATGGACAGTTATTAGTCCCTGCTCCGGAAGGAATTACTGAATTACCAGATACAGCAGTCAATTTGCATCAACAAACCCGCACAATTGCCTCCTTACGTTCAGTAGAAGAAACAACACAGGTTTGGCAGATTCATGGGGGACTCATGCGAGTGGGCAGACGGGAAGAGAATGATATTGTCATTAGCGAACGTTGGGTATCTCAGCGGCACGCGGAAATTATTCGCCGGGAACCGTTAGAATCGAATCAGGGAAAACCCACCTATTGGTTACGGGATTTTTCCCGCTTTGGAACCTTGGTATTACGAGCAGGGAATTGGAAAAAAATTCACCAGCAAGAAATTCCCCTAAAATCAGGGGAAAAGATTAAGTTTGGCAGTTCCCAAGGACAAATGTTGGAGTTTGTGATTGAGGAATTGATGATGAACTACTCACACTCTAAATAACATCAGTTTTGGTTAAGCTGAAACCCTTGTTCTCTCGTTGGCTGTAATCCCCATTGCTTCCTCAAATCAGTCGCAAAACGCCCTTAACCAAAACTGACGTTCATTTATTCCAGGGGATGGGGTTGCTGTTCGAGAATTTGCCAAATCCTTTGTAAGATCTCTTGGATGCCAGTTTGGGTGGCAGCAGATAGAAGGAATACAGGGGAACCAGTAAATTCTTGGAGAGAATGGGCGATCGCCTGCCAATCTTCGCTTTGATCCACCGCATCCATCTTATTCAAACCAATTACTTGCGGGCGATTTTCCAACCCTTTCCCATAAGCCACTAACTCTTGTTGAATCGTATTATAGACCGCAAAAATATCCGGTTCTGTACTATCAATCAGGTGCAATAAAACCCGCGTCCGTTCAATATGTCGTAGGAAATCATGACCCAAACCAATCCCTTCTGCTGCTCCTTCAATTAACCCCGGAATATCTGCAAATACGGTTCCATCTCCCGTCGGTTTCCGTACGACTCCCAAATTAGGAATTAACGTCGTAAACGGATAATTAGCAATTTTCGGTTGCGCGGCTGAAACAACTGAAATAAAGGTCGATTTTCCTGCATTCGGTAAACCAATAATTCCCACATCTGCTAAGAGTTTTAACTCAAAACGAAACCGTCCCTCTTCACCCTCTAAACCCGGAAGTGCATAATCGGGGGCGCGATTGCGATTACTCAAGAAATGCTGATTTCCTAACCCTCCTTTTCCCCCTTGGGCGATCGCTAATGTTTGTTCCTTTTCCACTAAATCCCCAATCCATTCCCCTGTTTCTGCATCCGTAATCACGGTTCCACAAGGAACTTCTAAAAATAAATCTGCCCCATTAGCTCCCGTCCGATTATTGGGTCCACCGCGCTTACCATTTTCGGCTCTAAATAAATGTTTGTAGCGAAAATCCAACAAAGTTTGCAACCGCTCGGTCGCTCTGACAATAATCGATCCCCCTTTGCCTCCATTTCCACCAGAAGGCCCCCCCGCCGGTACATATTTTTCCCGACGGAAGGCAACTAAACCATCTCCGCCATCTCCAGCCTTTACTTGTACTTCAACTTGATCGATAAACTGCATACTTGAGGAGATTAATTAAAGATTATTGAGGCCATAGAGGAGGGTAAGTATTTTCCCGACTTCACCTCTTGTTGTTGAGCTTTAGCGCTCTGGATATTTTAGGGCTAAAGCTCAACAACGAAGGAACAATTAGGAGAATTAAAGACCCAATTCAGCTAAAATATCTTGGGCATGGGTTGCGGTTTTGAGGTTAGCACCTTCAAACACCTTGATGATTTTTCCGGAACCATCAATCACATAAGTCACCCGCTTAGAATAACCCCCCCCTTCAACATCGTAAGCTTTAGTCAGTGCGCCATCCGTATCAGCCAGGAGAGGAAAGTTTAAACCATATTTTTCGGTAAACTTCTGGTGAGAGGCTTCATCATCCATGCTCACCCCTAAGACCACAATTTCTTTGCCTTGATATTCTCCATAAGCTTCCTTAAAGCTTTGGGCTTCTTTGGTACATCCGGGAGTATCATCCTTGGGATAGAAATAGAGAACCACGGTTTTTCCAGAAAAATCAGAGAGGGAAACCGAATTACCATTCGTATCTTTGGCGGTAAATGCTGGGGCAGTTGTGCCGACAGATAGAGACATAGAGATTGTTTTGGGTTAACTTAAGAACTGCTTTTGTAATTTTACAATACCTTGCTGCAAATTTTGAGACGGAGCTGGCGATCGCCTCTTCCCTAATCTGCCAAATCTCCATGCTAGATTAGAATAAGCGATTGTGAGTTTTTACTTGTCCTTCCTGCTCGACCCTTTGTTATCGTTATGTCATTGGTTCACTCTTCTCCCTCACCAGTTCCTCAGCAAGATAGCCCAACCTGGATGCGAGCCGATCTCGCCCTACGCTGTTCCCCATTTCAACTACAATTGTTTACTGACCTTAAAATTCGCAGTATTCCCTTGGCAGAGATCGCCACTCAAGCCGGATTGACAGCCCATTATACCCGCGCCACCCTCACCGAAATCGCTGCTGAAGATGCCCTCCTCTGGCTCATTCAAGTCGGTATTTTACGCCGAGAAGTAGACGGACAAGGCATTACGGATCGCTTTCGCCTCACGCCTTTAGGTCGTCAACTAATTGAATACTGGGAGGCGCAAACCGGAACGCTTCCGAGTGTCTCGATCTGCGATCGCCTCTACAACCGTCTGCATCAACTGATTCCCTGGTTTCTCCGATAACCCTCACGAACCCTTAACCATTCAATACATTTAATCTTCTATGAAAGCAATTATGGTAGTGGGCACAACCTCCCACGCAGGAAAATCCATGTTATGTACAGCCCTGTGTCGGATTTTAACGCGGCAAGGTTGGCACTTAGCCCCCTTTAAGGGACAGAATATGGCCTTAAATGCCTATGTTACCCCCACTGGGGGAGAAATTGGTTATGCCCAAGCCGTACAAGCTTGGGCGGCTGGGGTTCCCCCTCAAGTCGCCATGAATCCCATCTTACTTAAGCCCCAAGGTAACATGACCTCCCAAGTGATTTTGCTCGGAGAAGCCGTGGGACAAGTGAGCGCCGAAAATTACTATAAAGATTATTTTGATCGGGGATGGGAAGCGATTACTGAATCCCTAGAACAGTTATCCTATGAGTTTGATTTAGTTGTCTGTGAAGGGGCTGGATCTCCAGCAGAAATTAATCTCAAACATCGAGATTTAACCAATATGCGAGTGGCCAAACATTTAAACGCCTCTACAATTTTGGTCGTCGATATTGATCGCGGTGGTGCCTTTGCCCATGTCGTGGGAACCCTGGAATTACTCGAACCCGAAGAGCGCAGTTTAATTAAGGGAATTGTCATCAATAAATTTCGCGGTCAGCGCTCCCTTTTGCAATCAGGAGTTGAATGGTTAGAAAACTATACAGGAATTCCCGTTTTAGGGGTGATTCCTTGGTTAGATATGGCCTTTCCGGCAGAAGATTCCCTTAGTTTACTCGAACGAGATGGGGGAAAATCCAAAGGGTCAGCCGATCTAACAATCGCCGTGCTGCGCTTACCCCATATTGCTAATTTTACCGATTTTGATCCCCTCGATTCAGAAGCCAGTGTGCAGATCAAATATGTGAGTCTCCATGAGTCCTTGGAATATCCCGATGCAGTGATTATTCCGGGTTCTAAGACAACAATCTCTGATTTAATGGCGTTGCGAAAAAGTGGGATGGCCCAAGAGTTACAGGATTATGCAGCCAGTGGTGGAACCCTATTGGGCATTTGTGGTGGCTTTCAAATGCTAGGTAAAATAATTGCCGATCCGGAAGGCTTTGAAGGGGAAGAAGGTCGGTATCCAGGTTTGGATTTATTGCCTATTCAAACCGTACTTTTAGGCAAAAAAGTTGCTCGCCAGCGATCCGTGACTTCCCACCATCCTGAAGAAGGATTACCCATTACTGGATTTGAAATTCATCAAGGACGCACCAGTGTACTCTCTGATGACGGTTACTATTATTTGTTTGACGATCAATCCTTGGGGATGGTCGATCGGAATCAAGGCATTTGGGGAACCTATTTACATGGCATTTTTGATAATGGCCCCTGGCGAAGGATGTGGTTGAATCGGTTGCGCAAGCAGCGAGGTTTGTTAGCATTGCCTACAGGGGTTCCCAATTATCGGGAACAGCGAGAATTCGTGTTAGATATTCTCAGCGATCAAGTGGCCGAATATTTGAATATTCGGCCGCTTCTTTCATAATTTGTCCGGTTTACAGTTGAGGAGAAAATAATGGGTAAGGCGATCGCCGTTCGGTTTTTGCCCGATGAGGTTACCGTTAAAGCTGAAGTGGGAGAACCCTTGTTAGAAGTGGCTCGACGGGCTGGGGTGACGATTCCCACAGGGTGTTTAATGGGGTCTTGTCATGCTTGCGAAGTGGAAATTTTAGGCGGTCCTAATCTCTGTGCCTGTATTAGTGGCGTTCCCGCAGGAAGAGATGAAATCACTGTCAATCTTGAGAGCGATCCACTCTGGTAATATCGTGGGTTCGATGAACAATGAGACCGGGTTGTAGTGGCAGGTTTCCAACCCACCACTACAATAGACCAATCATAATTGTATCAATCTTAATCTATTGCCTTTGAGCTAGTACAACCGATACTTTCATCTGTTAGCTATTGTGTGCGACGCTTGAATACAAGCGTCACTGTCGATCAACCCTATTCTCTAGCGCTCTAGGCTTGCCAATTTTTAGCTACCACTTCAGCTAAATCTACAACTCGCTGAGAATAGCCCCACTCATTGTCATACCAAGCAATTACTTTCACCATATCGCCATCCATGACCATGGTTAAGCTGGCATCTACAATAGAAGACGCATCATGACCGCGATAATCACAGGAGACTAAGGGTAGATCGCTATATTCGAGAATGCCTTTTAGTGGGCCTTCGGCCGCTTCTTGCAGCACTTCGTTGACCTCTTCTACAAAGGTCTTTTTCTCTACTTGAACCACTAAATCCACAACAGATACGTTGGGAGTGGGAACCCGCATAGCAATTCCATTGAGCTTTCCTTTTAATTCAGGAATGACCAGAGCTACTGCTTTAGCTGCTCCGGTAGAGGTGGGAACAATATTCAGAGCAGCAGCTCTAGCGCGACGCACATCCCGGTGAGAGGCATCTAGCAGGCGTTGGTCACCCGTATAACTATGGGTGGTGGTCATGGTTCCCTTGATAATGCTAAATTTCTCATGGAGAACCTTGGCAAACGGAGCTAAACAGTTGGTGGTACAACTGGCATTACTCACAACTTTATAGTCTTCATGCCGATATTGTGCATCGTTAACTCCCACGACAAAAGTTCCGATATGTCCTCCTTTTCCGGGAGCCGTAATCAGAACTTTTTTCGCACCCGCTTGTAAATGCTTAGATGCTCCTTCTTCTGTCACAAATACACCTGTGGATTCAATAATTAAATCCACTCCCCATTCTGCCCAGGGTAAATTTAGGGGGTTGCGATCGGAAACACATTTGACTGTTTTTCCATTGACCGTTAAGGAATTTTCGTCCGCCGATATATCTGCATCAAACGTGCCCAACATGGAGTCATATTTGAGCAAATGGGCGTTGGTTCTCGGATCGGAAGTATCATTAATACCCACAACTTCCAAGTTGCTGTTTTCTCTGCCTGCCCAGCACCGCATGAAGTTCCGTCCAATCCGACCAAAACCGTTAATTGCTACTCTAATCACTTCGTCTTGCCCTCTATTTCTTCAACCAAGTATTTTTAAGCGAATTGCTGAATGTTTATTTTGACGTTAAACCGATAGGAACAAGGCCCATCAAGTTTGATTGCTCTACAGAATTTGCTCTCATTTTCCTTAATCAGGAGATCCGGATTTGGGATCATAATGGATATTTTTTTCCGGATTGACCCCTGAAACTCAGTAGAAAACACTACTCAACTTTGGGGAGATCGCTGGCGATCGCCACCCACTGATGAAGGAAATCTACTTAAGTGATCCCAAACTTAAGTCCAATGGAGCATTGCTAACCTGAGCCAGCTTCTGGTATTGATCCTCTACTCTAGAAAACCTTCCAGAATTGAGTGAGCTTCCTGAGCATAAGGAAGCCTGTTCGATCTGAAGATACCATAAAAGGGCACCGAGTTCTTGAGAAGATGAGGTTTAATTTCCGGAACTTGATGAACCGCTAGAGAAAAACAAGATAAAAACTCACAATTCTATCACAAAAGTCATGAAAACCGAAATGAGTCTATCTTTTGTAGAGAAATCAACCCGGTATGAGAAACCCAAGGTCATTCTCAAGAACTGATTGGAGATTTTGTGGCATAGTATTGCCATGAAAGCAAATGCTGAAATATGATATCGCGTGTTATTGGTGTGGTGTGTGAGGAAAAAAATGCTAAGTTCGATAGACTTTGGCGGCAAACCGTTCCATTTTATAGGAATAGGGGGGATTGGAATGTCAGCTTTAGCGTATATACTAGCTAAACGGAACCTACCAGTGTCGGGTTCAGACATCCGCTTATCCCATATTACCGAAAGGTTACAGGAAATAGGAACTCAGATTTTTGGCTCTCAAGAAGGCAAAAACTTGGAGATCTATCATTCTGTGACCGATCGCTCCTCAGAGCAAGGAAAAGCGATCGCCACAGCTCTGAAAGAGAGAAATTCGAGCGACAACAGGAACGGCCACCTACCCCAAGTCATTTGCTCAACTGCCATCAATACCAATAACGCAGAATATAAAGCAGCCCTAGAATTAGGCTGTCCCATTTTTCATCGATCTGATGTTCTTGCCGCCCTCATCCAAGACTATCGCAGTGTAGCCGTTGCCGGAACCCATGGTAAAACCACCACCAGTAGTTTAATCGGTTATCTCTTACTTCGAGCCGCGTTAGATCCCACCATTATCATTGGCGGAGAAGTGAAGGCCTGGGAAGGCAATGCACGATTTGGCCAAGGAGAATTTTTAGTCGCAGAAGCGGATGAATCCGATGGTTCTCTGGTTAAAATTGCAGCAGAAATTGGAGTAGTTACCAATATAGAATTGGATCACCCAGATCATTACCAAAGTCTCGATCAGGTCATTGAAACCTTTGAAAGATTCAAGAAACAGTGTAAAACATTAGTGGGATGCATCGATTGTCCAATTGTGCGCGATTGCATCCATCCAACCATTAGCTATAGCTTAAATTTAGAGTCAGGGGCAGCGTACAGCGTCGATCGAATTATCTATACCTCCCAAGGAACCCAGGCGAGGGTATGGGAGCGAGGTCAGTTGTTAGGGGAGATTGAAATTCCCCTATTGGGCCAGCACAATCTTAGCAACGCACTGGCGGCGATCGCCGTAGCTCGTTATTTAGGAATCCCATTTTCCACCCTTCAGGAGGCCCTGTCCTCTTTTGAGGGAGCAAAACGGCGCTTTGAATACCGAGGAGAATTTAAGGGCAGTATGCTCATTGATGACTATGCTCACCATCCAAGTGAAATTCAAGCCACTTTAGCCGCAGCTAGTCTAAGAGCCAAAGACCAACGTGTCATCGCTATCTTCCAACCCCACCGCTACAGTCGAACCCAAATGTTTCTGACTGAATTTGCCCAATCCTTCGGACAAGCCAATCAAGTGGTGGTAACAGATGTCTATAGTGCGGGAGAAGCGAATTCAGACCGCTTCCAGGGTGAAACTGTAGCCCAGGTCATCGGTGAATATCACGATCGAGTCTCCTATCAACCCACCCTCAAAGACGTTGAAAACTATTTGGTCGCCCACTTACAACCTGGAGATTATGCTGTTTTTCTCGGAGCAGGGAACTTAAACCAAATCATTCCCAAACTCATCACTCATTCAGCGTAAGCCTTCACGTTCTCCTCACTTCCTCCACCTGCTCATACACCATTGATGAAAACCAATGACAATTTCCTACGATCCCCCTAAACTCAAAAGTGCTTGTGGCCTCACTCAGATTTCTCCTGAAGGCATGAAACTTAAACCGACAGAGGTTGTGATTGCTCAACCGAGTATGATTCAAAGCCATGTGTCCCTAGCTGGGTTAACCTCATTTCGAGTGGGTGGGCCAGCTCAATGGTATGTAGCTCCTCAATCAGAATCAGAATTACTCATGAGTTTAGCTTGGGCGAAAAGCAAATCCCTACCTGTAACTACAATTGGGGCAGGATCAAACCTATTAATCAGTGATGATGGATTACCTGGACTGGTAATCGGGACTCGCAACCTGCGGAATATTGAGTATGATGACCAAAACGCCCAAGTGAGGGTAGATGCGGGAGTGTCCTTAGCCTATCTAGCTCGACAAGTGGCTCGTCGAGGGTGGTCTGGACTTGAATGGGCGATCGGGATTCCAGGAACTGTCGGTGGCGCGGTAGTCATGAATGCTGGGGCCCATAAAAGCTGTATGGCCGATATCCTGACGGATATTCAAGTGATCGCTGGTAATGGAGTTCACCAAACCTTGATGAAAGCTGACCTGGAATATAGTTACCGCAGCTCTATCCTACAAGGATCAAACTACACCGTGACTCAGGCTCGATTTCAACTCAAGCCCACCCACGATCCCCAAGCCATCATCACAACCACCAATACCCATCTCCATCAACGCCACGCCACCCAACCCTATCACCTACCCAGTTGTGGTAGTGTATTCCGCAATCCTGAACCCCAAAAAGCAGCTCGACTGATTGAACAAGCTGGGTTGAAGGGCTATAAAATTGGAGATGCACAGGTTTCTGAACTCCATGCCAACTTTATCCTCAACTGTGGCCGGGCAACAGCCAGTGATATTTATCAGTTGATTCACTATGTTCAGGAACAAGTAGATCGGCGATGGTCGATCCGATTGAAACCCGAAGTGAAAATTGTAGGAAATTTTAACCAGTAATGGAAAGCCCCCAGGGGTTTAGGTTCCAACTCGGCCAAACTCAAGTTTTTTAGGTCGGTTTTGGTTATGCCTGAACCAACTGTGGGTAGAATAGCGTAGGAAAGCAGAACAACCACCATTAGAGTAATCAATTATGTCAAAAGGACAGGGATTTGGCTTCGGTTTAGGAAAAATGAAAGAGCTGACCGAAGCATTCAAGAAAGCTCAACAGGTTCAAGAGGGCGCAAAGCAACTCCAAGAAGAGCTAGAGCAACTCGAAGTTGAGGGTGAAGCGGGCGGTGGACTTGTCAAAGTTGTCATGAATGGCAACCAAAATCCCCAGCGCGTAACCATTGCCCCTGAAGTTTTGGGAGAAGGGGCGGATGTGGTCTCAGACTTGGTTACCGCAGCGATGAAGGATGCTTACAATAAGTCTACAACGACTATGAAAGAAAGGATGGAAGCTTTGACGGAAGGTTTAAATCTGCCGGGCATGTGATAATTTTCCATTAGGGGTTGATGGCTCTGGGATCTTCGAGGGAACAGATCGCCATAACCCCCTTTTGTCGTTACTCGATAGAACTGCTGTAAAGAGAATGTCGTATAAGCTGTTATTTGTTTGTCTGGGCAATATTTGTCGATCGCCTTCTGCCGAGAATATCATGAATCATTTGATCGCCCAACAGGGTTTAGAAGAGGAAATGGTTTGTGATTCGGCTGGCACAAGTGCCTATCATATTGGCAGCTCTCCAGACCGAAGAATGGCAGCCGCAGCAGCGGAACAAGGTATTGAGCTTAAGGGAAGAGCGCGTCAGTTCAAGAAGGAAGACTTTGAAGAATTTGACTTGATCCTGGCAATGGACAAGGATAACTATCGTAATATTCTGTACTTAGACGAGGGCGATCGCTACAAAGATAAAGTGCGCTTAATGTGTGAGTTCTGCACTCGTCACCCCAATATTTCTGAAGTTCCAGACCCCTATTATGGTGGTCCAGAAGGGTTTAATCAAGTGATTGATTTGCTTATGGATGCTTGTGAGGGATTGTTATCTGAATCAATAATTAAAAATTATGGGTAATCCCTAATTCTCCGTGTCTGGAGTGTCTCCCCATCCTCACTACTCCCTAGCGCAAAGTACCCCCTATTCAATCAACCGGTGTTGCATGGCATAGTGAACCAATTCTGCTCGGTTATTGGTTAAGGTTTTGCGCAATAAGCTACTCACATATTTTTCAATCGTTCGTGGACTCAGGTGTAAACTCTGGCCAATTTGTACATTGGATAAGCCACTGGTGAGTAAATGCAACACATCCCATTCTCGTTCTGTCAGAGCCAGATCGGAAGACATAACCTTTTGGATCGCTGGTTCTGGAGGAGAAGGAAGTGCTAGATTAGGGGCTTTAGACGTTGCCTGCATCATTAACGAATAGCGTTCGATTAAATTCCGCACCACTGCCCCTAACTCTTCGAGTTCAAAGGGTTTGGGTAAATAAACATCACATCCTAGCTGATAGCCGCGAATGCGGTCTTCCATGGCAGTGCGAGCCGTCAAGAAAACTACAGGTAAAAGACGAAATTCAGGTTTTTTACGGATTTGTCGCACCAATTCATAGCCATCCATCAAGGGCATGGCAATATCTGTGACGATTAAATAGGGATGATATTGTTCAACCTGTTGCAGGGCTTCTTTTCCATGTGCCGCTACGATCGCCGAATAGCCCCTCTGTTCTAAATAGTCTTGAATAGCGAGGCGTGTTCCCAAATCATCTTCAACAACCAGAATTACCAGTGACATGGCAATTCAATCGGCAATCGGCAATCGGCAATCGGCAATCGTTTACGGGTGCTAGACTTGAGCATTTAAGAAAGTCCTAACCGCCTTGACGGTTGCTAGAGTTATTCTGTTTTTGGGTTTTGAGTCGCTCAATTTCTTGTTGTAACTCTTCAAGTTGATGACGTAGCTCTTCAGCTTCAGTTTGGCTAGACTGGGGTTCTTGGGAGTCTACATTGACAGATCCTTCGGCAGTTTGTTGGCGATAATTCCCTTGACGAATCTGGGCATACTCTGGAGAATCATACCAGGCTTGCAGATAGTGGAGCCGGTCAACGGGGAAAGGATGACTTAAGAAGGTTCCCTGACCCCCATTGTACAGAAGAAATTTATAAACTTGATTGAGATTATCGCGATCGAGGTCTTGATAGCTTTGAGATTGGCGAATAAATTCTTGTAGGTTAACTTCATGGCCATATTTACTCGATCCTCCTGCCATTTTCATCATGGTATTCATGACCAGGGGTAAGTCGTCAGTTACTAACAGAGCCGCACGATCTGAGGATAATTCAGCTTTGCGTCGCCATTCATAAAAGGCATAGAGCAGACCAATACTAATGACTACATTGCTTAAGCCAAAGGTCATTTTGCCGATTTCCTCGGCTACATTCATCACCCAAATGGCCATCTGAATTAAAATGGTGTGGCCGCACTTAATATGACCGAGTTCGTGGGCAAGGACAGTTTTAATCTCCCCTTCAGTCATCAAATCCAATAAACCTGTATTAATCACAATAAACGGATTATCCTGGCCTAAAGCATAACTATTGACTTGGGCATTTTGAGAGACAAATAGACCTGGTTCAGGGGAAACATCCAGATCGCGGACCGCTTCCCGAAACAGTTGGTAAATCGTTGAATACTGGCGCGGCCCGACTTGGACGTAGTTACCCATCGAGTAAATATACTGTGGACGTTCGGCAAGAAATTCTACAAACTTACGAGCGAGTAAATCAAATCCAGGGAAACTGCGTAAGGTTTGTTCGGCTTCCCAGTCTAGGGGATGACGGAAGGCTTCGCTAGAGATTCCGGTATAGGTAGGCATAGGGGTTGATGATGATCGCGTATAAAAATGATGGCGCTTTCTGCTATGGCGGACATGAACGGACTAGGCAAAAGGCAGTAGGGGCGAAAAATTTTTCGCCCCTACTTGTCGTACTCAGGATTTGAGTATCCACAATTCATTTAGGGTCTTTCTTAATGATGCCATTTCTTTGCTGGCGCTGCCGTCAACTGGATTTAAACCAACCTCTGGTTTCGGAACTGGTGAGCAATGCGCCTAATTTAATGTATTCGGTTTGGGTGGCGCTGAAAATATGTTCCATGCGTACGGGTTCGTCTGCATCGGCAGCGAGGACGGCGGCATTGAGGGCAATGCTGCGAATATTGCCTCCCGTGACGTTGAGTTGGGCGAGGCGTTCGTAGTTTAAGCCGTCTGTGGGCGTTTTTTGGGGAAAGACTCGCCGCCAGATTTCGGCTCGTGCTTCTTTGTTGGGAAAGGGGAAGTTGAGAACAAAGGGAATACGACGTAAAAAGGCCTGATCGATGGAATCTTTGAGGTTGGTGGTGAGAATGGCTAATCCTTGATAGGCTTCCATCCGTTGCAGGAGATAACTGACTTCGATATTGGCGTAGCGATCGCGGCTATCCTTAACTTCAGTACGTTTGCCAAACAATGCATCCGCCTCATCAAAGAGTAAAATTGTCCCGCCCACTTCCGCCGCATCAAAAATTTGCTGTAAATTCTTTTCGGTTTCACCGATATATTTACTCGTAACTGCACTGATATCAATGCGAAAGATATCCAATTCTAACTCATGGCCCAACACCTCCGCCGCCATGGTTTTCCCGGTTCCACTCCCCCCAGCAAATAAGGCACTCAAGCCCAAACCGCGACTATTTTTGGCTCGAAAGCCCCATTCTTCCTGTACCTTCACCCGTTGGCGCAAATGGGCGGCCATTTCTTGTAACATCGATTGCAGACCCTCCGGTAACACGAGATCGTCCCAAGAGGCTTTGGGGCGAATATATTGCGCGACTTCTTCTAAACGAGGTCGTGCTTGCAACCGACAAATATTCCATAAGGCTTGACTGAGGCGATCGGGTTCCGTGGGGGCACTATGCAAAATCTGTTGGGTAGCTGCTTGAATGGTATTCACGTTGACATAAAATTGACCGGCTAGGCGCTCTAATTGACCATTCAGTTGGGGAGCGAGATCCCCTAGATGTTCTTGCCAAAGGTGTTTGCGTTCGTCATAGGTGAGGGGGGGGATGGGATAGGTAATTAGGGTGCGTCGTTGGCTGGAATAGCGGTCTTGAGAGCCAATAATTAAGGGGGTTTTAATGGATTCTATACAATGCTTGATCGCCGGATAGCGGGCTGGATTGTCTGAAGAAAAATCATAGGCATCAATGAATAAAATCCGCTCTCCTAACAAGCTCTCCCGTTCCCAAAGGAGTTGTAACCGATCCAGCTCTCTGATTTCGGAGGGTAAACTCTGGACGGATAGCACTTGTAAATCAAAATTGGCTTGTTCGGCGATCGCCCCAGCAATTTGATAAATGGTTTGGATATCTGAACCATACAGTTGCCATATAGGAAGGTCTAATCTCCCGTCGTGATTGATCCAAGAACTGAGGATTTTTTCAACAATAGCGTTATGGGAATCTGCTAAAACCATTCTCTGAGAATTGAACCCGGATCTAACTATCCCTTGCAAAGCGGGATCGATGGGTTGTTCTCCCAGAAGATAGCAGAGAATACGAGGGTCGAGTTTGAGCGACGCTTGGGTGAGAGTAACATGGGAGTCTAGAGTAATGAGTTGCCAACCGAGCAAAGGGCGATCGGGGGAGACCACATTTAAGTTTGAGTCGGGTAAAGCAGCCAAAGCTAACATTAAGCTGGGAGAATTGAGATTAGCATTTCCCCGGATTTCTGCACAGATTTGACTGATGGCAGAATTGAGTTCGCATCCCGCACATAAGAGCAGAATATCTAGCTCAAAACTAGAGAGACCAAAGTGATTTTGTAGGGAATCCAGACTAGAATCGATGGGCCACATTACCGGTTCTAGTAAGAGGGTGTGTTGGTTTTCTTGAAAATATTCTAGAATCGTTTGGATGCGTTCGATTCCTTCCATTAAGACCCGTCGGTTGTGGTGATACCAGGTTGAGTTGGAAGGTAACACAGAGGTCATAGGAAATTGGAGAATGGGGACGCGCAGATGGGGAGGACGAGGAAGATGGGAGAGCGTTAACACTCAATTATTAACGATCAACTCTCAACCGTCAACTGTGTTCTCACTCCCTACTCCCTAGCGTATCGGATCGCCATATTCATAGCCTTCTTCGTAGCCCTTAACATAGCCTTCTGCCCACCCTTGGATCAGGGGGCGAGGATTAGAATTCATCAACATCTGATAATTATTTTGGTTAGGTTGATTGGCTTTTTTGGCAGCTAAACCCGCTTCAAATCCTTCATTGAAGCCTTCATTAAAGCCTTCATAGTATTCAGCCGTTTTGGGGGTAGTATCAATCGTTTCCAGTCGAGCGCGGATGGTTTGTGGAGAAAATTGCTGTTCTGAGGGCAGAGTTTGAGCCTTGAGAGGCAGGCAGGTGGTTAAACTGAACAATAGAGTAGTGATGGATAGAAGTTGGCGTTGCATAACCCTGATGCTCCGGTCTGAGTTGATATCTGTACTCTCGCCTAATTGCGTATTCAATGGGGTTCAGACCGTGCCACTTTTAACGCAGGTTCAAGCCAACCGGAGGTAAAAGGTTCTGTAAAGACGGGTTGAGGCGATCGCCCTCAGGACAGTTGACCAATTGGTCTTGGCTATTACCATCGGAACTTAAACTTACAGCGCTTTGCGCTCTCCTTGGGGGAATGGAGGAGTGAACAACAGACTAAATCTAGCTTTGAGCGATCGCCAAAAATGACTAGAAGTTTTACAGAACGGTTGACGAATGGGGTGCGATCGGGTAATCCTCACCTAGTGCAATCAGGCAAAAGTGATTAGGATCAAAATGGAATCTTAACCCTATTATCCTGTATGGTGAAGCCAGTGGAAAAAATCTCTAAATCCGAAGCCGAATGGATGGCCCAATTGAGTCCTGAGCAATTCAAGGTCACCCGCAAGAAGGGTACAGAACGGGCATTTACCGGTGCTTACCATGACAACAAAAAACCCGGAACCTACCAATGCATCTGTTGCGGGACAGAATTGTTTACCTCAGAGACTAAATATGATTCGGGTACGGGTTGGCCTAGTTTTTGGGCCCCTAGTCAGGAAGAACATATTGCCACCAAAGCGGATTGGAGCTTGTTCATGAAGCGTACTGAAGTTCTGTGTGCTGCTTGTGATGCCCATCTTGGCCATGTCTTTCCCGATGGCCCTGCGCCAACTGGGTTACGCTATTGTATGAATTCAGCAGCTTTGAACTTTATTCCTAAAGAAGATTAGGTATTTGGAGGGGCGAAAGATTTTTTGCCCCTACATTGTGTGATTCCCAGTTATAGCGCTTCGCCCTAGGGAATAGGCAATATAGCAGGAAGATTACCGATAGCGCCGAGCAGTGGCTTCGGGAAACTCAACGGGGAGTTCTTCTAATGTCCCAGGGGTAACACTGGGGGTTACCGGAGGCGCTTGCATTTGTTCGTAGGCCAGGCGCGAAATGTCACCAATCAGATCGGCTGCACCATAATCATTATGGGGGCGTTCGACTAAAACGGCGGCAATGTACCGTTTGCCACTGGGTAGATCGATGAGACCGACATCGCCTAAGAGTTTACCAATATCACCGGTTTTATGGGCAATCGTGGCTCCTGCTCCTAAGCCTTGTTCGAGGAGAACGCTGGTTTCGGTTTGGCGCATAATATCAATCATGCGATCGCGGGATTTCAAAGACACGACATCCCCCTGATGTATCATCGCCATCACCTGGGCCAACTCACGGGGTGATGTAGTATTTTTACCATCTAAATCCGGTAACCAATCCCGCAGAACTGTTTGCTGAAGTCCCCAACGGCTAAAGCTCTGATTAACCTGTACCATCCCTCCTAAGCGCTCAATAATGATATTGGTCGCAGTGTTATCACTAATAGTCATCATCCAAGTTGCCACTTCTAGAGCAGTATATTCACTGCCCACGGGATCGTATTGCAAACTCCCCGATCCTCCAGCACGATGGGCTTCTTTGAGGGTTAAGGTTTCATCGAGTCGAATGGTACCGTCATCTACAGCTTGAAAGAAGGCTAATAAAATGGGGAGTTTAATGGTACTTGCAGAGGAAAAAGCCAGTGTCCCCTGCATATCAACATAACCGGCCGTATCTAAATCTAAAACAAATACTCCAGGTTTAAACTCAGGGCTTTGACTGGCTAAGGCTTGAATCTGATTTTTGAGCGCTGTCAACTCCCTTTCTAAATGGAGTGCTTGGGGATTCGTTGGTGAGGGATATTGACGAGAAAGATTTTCCCGCAACAAGGCATCTGTGGCATCACTCACATCGGCATCCGTGTTTTCTCCGGCATGATTCAAGAGGGTATCGGTAGAGGCTAACTTCAGTCCCCAAAACGTCATACTTTCGGGATCGGAGGCTGAGAGCAGAGTTCCCGCGATCGCACAGATCCCCACCCCCAAAATTAAAAATCGCGTTGCATACATCAAAGGCGAGACTGGAGTAGGTTTTGGGCGGTTTAAGGTGCGATTCCGACGGTTGCGGTGCGATCGCACCTTATCCTTCTTACCTTGCTCTGCCTTGATCCCACTCAAACTTTTGGGATCGGGCGAACGCTGACGAGAAAGAGCCTTGGGGATCTGGGCTGAAGAGGCTTCTCCCTTTCTCAGGGGCGATTTCCGTTGCGGTTTCTGGGAACCCCAACGCACAGGGGAGATTAAGGGATCGCTCTCGACTTTCAAGGGGGGAATCGGTTGTGCAGCATGGGATTGTGGCGATCGCCCTGTTTCCCTCGAACGCTTCACTGGAGCAGTAGAATCACGCTTGCCTCCGGGTAAAATTTTATCTAATACCGATAACAGTACCTGTTGCAGTGGCGATCGCCGCCTCCGTTTCAACGTCGGTTTTCCTTGCTTTGGCAAAGACATTCTCCCGTGATACCGACTCGATCCCTGTTTTGGTAAATGAGTTTTCCCTTGACCAGATCCGAGACGTTGAGTGCGGTCCACTCCCTTTCTTGCTCCTGATTTCGCCATCAACGACTCCTTATCACACGGATCATAACTGTAAATGAACCCACCAAAGTATCCATTAGATTGTTGCAGACTTTACTGACTCAGACCTCGAATCGAGTGGGTTAGTTTCGCCTCCGATCGCAAGATTTCTGTGCTTTGATTATTCTACGATGAACCCTTGGATGGGGAAGCGTTGGAGATCGCCCATTGTACCTGAGAGAGTATTCCCCGGAGCATCGCCACGTCTGCTTCTGTCGGATAAGCACGATTATAAAACCGTTTCAGTTTTTCCATCCGTCGATTAGCGGTATGGGGATACAAATAACCAATCTCCAATAACAGAGATTCTAAGTGATCGTAATAGGCTTCTAGAACCTGCCGTGAGGCAAGATTGGACGCGCTAGAATTAACCTCTTCTGTCTGCGTTTCCAGGGTACACCGATACAGTTCATAGCAGCAAATGGCGACCGATTGAGCTAAATTCAGAGAAGGATAGACGGGATGAGAGGGAATTTGCACAAAACGTTGTGCTAAATTCAGCTCTTCATTCGTTAACCCCCGGTCTTCTCGGCCAAATATGAGGGCGCTTTCACCACTAAGAAGCCAAGGAACTAAAGTATTGGGGGTTTCCAGTGCTGTTGGTAAACTGATGGTGCGTCCCATCGTCGCTGCCACTTTTTGACAATTCTGCAAGGCTTCGGGTAGAGAATCCACCACCTGGGCAGAACTCAAGATTTCCTGAGCATGAACTGCCATTTGTTTGGCTTCTGGACTCTGAAGATCGCATTGAGGATTAACTAACACCAATTGACTTAAGCCCATATTTTTCATGATACGGGCGATCGATCCCACATTTAAGGGGCCAGATGGCTCGACTAAAACAATTTTAATCGCTGATAGATTGGGGCGATCGTTCATCCGTTAATACACAAGGCTAAGTTATCCCTACAATGAATAAAAAAAACTTTACTGTCAACTTACCATGGCTCGCCAACGATTAAAATCCGATCTGCCAACCAAAATCTGCCCAGTTTGTCATCGCCCCTTTACTTGGCGCAAGAAATGGGCTAAATGTTGGGATGAGGTCAAATACTGTTCCGAACGCTGTCGCCGCGATCGCCAGAGTGTTAAGCGGTAGAGTGGGGAATGGAGAAATGCTCCAGAGGCGGAGACACCAGAAGCGGGGACGGACAAAATTAAAGAACTCTGAATGTTATTCCCCCTATTTCCCCATCCCCCTATCTCCCCATCCCTCTATCTCCCTATACTATCCTCATTGACTTATGACTAATTCCACTCACCAACCCAAACTGATCATTCATGGAGGTGCAGGCAGTTCCCTACAAGGAAAAGGAGGCGTTCAAGCCGTCCGCCAATCCCTTTATGAAATTCTCAAACAAGTATACGCCACTTTAGAAGCGGGCACGCCTGCCTTAGAAGCCGTGATTCAAGGTTGTCGTCTGCTCGAAGACGATCCCCGTTACAATGCTGGAACCGGTTCCGTCTTGCAATCAGATGGTCAAATTCGCATGAGTGCCTCCCTGATGGAGGGAGAAACGCAAACCTTTAGCGGTGTAATCAACGTTTCGCGGGTCAAAAATCCCGTTGATTTAGCTAAAGTTCTGCAAGACAAAAGCGATCGCATTCTCTCCGATGTCGGAGCCATGGAATTGGTGCGAGAATTACAACTCCCCATTCATAATCCCCTAACGGATTTGCGCTTAAATGAATGGTTACAAGACCGTAAAGATAACTTTAGCCGTAGTATGGCGAATGTGCTGGCTAGTCCTGCTCCGGGGACTGGAACGATTGGTGTAGTTGCCCTCGATAACCAAGGAAAAATTGCCGCTGGAACCTCCACCGGTGGCAAAGGATTTGAATATATTGGGCGTGTTAGTGATTCTGCCATGCCTGCCGGCAATTATGCCACCTCTGATGCTGGAATTAGTTGTACAGGTATTGGCGAAGATATTATTAATGAATGTATTGCGGCTCGCATTGTAGTGCGCGTCACTGATGGACTGTCCTTAGGGGCTGCTTTTGAAAAAACCATGACCGAATCCAAAGCTAATAAACGGGATTTAGGTGCGATCGGTATTGATAAAACTGGTCAAATTGCCTGGGGAAAAACTTCAGAAATTCTCCTGGCTGCCTACCACACGGGGGAACAATTGGGGGATACTCTGGAATGGACTTCATTGGATGAAGTCAGCGGTTCCATTTAGGGCAAATCACTAATCGAGGTATGTTAACATAGCGGTTCAAACAGTAATACTCGATCCTGTCTTTTGCCTATCTGAGGAAAAATATGATGACTACAAGGAACTTCCGATTGCTATCGTTACGCCTGGTTCTCATCATTCCTTTTCTCCTTCAAATTTTTGCCGCTGTAGGATTAACTGGTTATTTTTCTGTGCGGAATGGGCAAAAGTCCATCAATGATATAGTCAAACAATTACTCAAAGAAGTCGATCAGCACATTGAACAACAGATTGAGACTTATTTACAGCTTCCCCATGAATTCAACCAAACTAATATTAATGCACTCCAGTTAGGTCTACTCACTGGAGATATTGCTGATAATCAAATTTTGACGCAATTTATTTTTGAGCAACTCAAACAGTTTCCTGATATTAGTCGAGTCGGGATGGGAACTGAACAACCTAATTACATGAATATTGTGCGTCAAGAAGATGGAAGCTATGCCGTCAGTCTGTGGAATCCAGAAGGAAAAGGAACCCTTAAATACTATGCTGATATTGATGGAAATTATTTGAGACCTAAATCTCCTAATCCGAAATACGATCATCGCAAACGACCCTGGTATATTAGCCTGAAAAACTCTGGGAAAAAGACTTCTCAATGGCGAAATATATCAATTTCTAATGATGGCGATTATCGTTTAGCTGCTCGTCAAGCATTTTATAACGAAGATGGACAATTCCAAAGCTATTTTTCTGCGAGTTTAAGTCTTTGGCACATCACCGACTTCTTAGAAAATTTGAAAATTGGCAAAACTGGAAAAGCTTTGATTTTTGAACGCAATGGACTTTTGGTTGCCAGCTCCTCTGGAGAAGACCCATTTCGACCCCATCCTGATGATGAAAATGAAGATCCCATACGCCTAGAAGCGGCAGAAGTGAGCGATCCGCTAATGCAGCAAACCGTTCAATATCTCATGAATACTTTTCCCAATTTGGAAACGCTACAAACTGAAAAAGAACTCAGTTTTAAAGAGAACGGAAACTTGAATTTTGTTGGTGTACTACCTTATAAAGATGATAAGGGTTTAGATTGGCTGATTGTTACGGTGGTTCCAGAACAAGATTTTATGGATCAGATTCGAGCGAATACTCGGATCACAATTGGACTTTGTTTCGCTGCTCTCGTAATTGCCACTCTTCTGGGAATCTATACTTCCCGTTGGATTTCTTATCCTATTTTGCGGCTTGCTGAATCCTCAGAATCTATGTCTAAAGGGGATTTTAATCAACACGTTCCCAGAGAAAGAATCATTGAAATAGACACTCTATCTCAAGCTTTTAATCGGATGGCAAATCAACTGCAATCTTCGTTCAGACAGCTCGAACAACGAGTGCAGGAACGGACGGCGGAACTTGCAGCAGCTAAAGAAGAAGCTGATGCAGCCAACCAAGCCAAAAGTGAATTCTTGGCCAATATGAGTCATGAACTTAGAACTCCCTTAAATGGAATTCTCGGTTATGCCCAAATTATGTATCGCGCCAAAGATTTAAATGAGCATCGTAAGGGAATTGAAGTTATTGAGCAAGCTGGTTCTCACTTATTAACTCTAATCAATGATATCCTGGACTTGTCTAAAATTGAAGCACGAAAAATGGAATTGTTTCCCAAAGGTTTTCATTTCATCTCCTTCCTTACTGGAGTTGCTGAAATTGCCAGAGTTCGAGCGGAAAATAAAGGTATTGTGTTAAGTTTCAATCCCAGCGAAGATTTACCAACTGGAATTGTTGCGGATGAAAAACGCCTGCGTCAAGTATTGCTTAATTTATTAGGAAATGCGATCAAGTTTACTGACGAAGGAGGGATTACGTTTTCTGTAATCTATGCGAGAGATAAGGATGACTCAATGGCTACTATCCGTTTTATAATTCAAGATACTGGGGTAGGTATGACTCCAGAACAATTGCAGAAAATCTTTCAACCGTTTGAGCAAGTAGGTTCAAGTTCTCGACGTTCAGAAGGAACAGGATTAGGGCTGACGATTTGTAAGCAAATTGTGGAAATGATGGGGGGACAAATTGAAGTTAGTAGTCAGTTAGGACAAGGGAGTCGGTTTGAATTTGCAGTTAATTTGCCTCGCTCTACGGAATGGGTTAATGTGGCTGTTGTCTCAGAAAAAGGTAAGATTATTGGCTATGAAGCCTATGATCATGAATGCAAGAAAATTTTAATTGTTGATGATAAAGCGGTGAATCGTTCAGTTGTTGCTGAAGTTTTGAAGCCTTTGGGATTTATAATTGCCGAAGCGGATAATGGAAAAGCCGGTTTAGTAGAACTCGAAGCGTTTCAACCAGATTTAGCAATCACAGATATTGTGATGCCAGGGATGGATGGATATGAGTTGGCACGATCCATTCGTAATTCTTATTCCCAAGAGTTACCGATTATTGCTTCTAGTGCCAGTGTATCATTAGCGGATCGAAGTTTGGCGTTTGCTGCTGGATGTAATGATTTTCTGGATAAACCTGTGAATATGGATAAATTGTTCATTTGTCTGCAAAGGCATCTGAATCTCAAGTGGATTTATGAAGAGGTTGAAGTTTTTGAATCCGATGAATCTCAAGAGCTGATTTATCCCGAGGAAGAGCAATTAGAAGCTATCTTAAACGCTTTGAAAATTGGAGATATTGAAGTTGTAGAAACTGAGGTGAAGCGATTGCAATCAGAAGACTCTCAATACCATGTTTTTTGTAACACTATGCTTGAGTTGTGTGCTAATTTTGACGACACGGGAATGATTCAGTTCATAAAGCAACGAATCAATCATAGCGCCTAGCTCTAAGGGATCAACAATGGTTATGAGAAAGAAGACGGAGAGGAAGGGATTCGAACCCCCGAACAGCTATTAACTGTTAACACATTTCGAGTGTGCCGCATTCAACCACTCTGCCACCTCTCCAAAAGTTATATTTTATGGATCTTAACATAAAGTGGCAAGATCGATCCAAAATTCGTACAATCAGTTACTTAACACCAGGCGATCGCCGATTATAGTCAAGTCTATCCGCTATTGAAGCGCGATCGCACCCTAAGATTCAGGAGGAGAGTCGGTGAATTATACCTTTAACATTTTGGGGGTTTCACCCATCTTACATTTCTTCAATCATCAACAAGAGAGAGCTATAGAAGATCCTCGCAAAGGCGCTGAGTATGTTGCAACTTATGAATGTACCCTGGACGCATTTCTGCAATCTGTCGAACCCGTTCCTCCCTCTAGGGGTTGGGAATTGGATGAAGTTGTCGATACCGTTATCCATTACTGGATGAACAACGCGGAAGGGATTCAGCATTGGAAAGAGCGCTTAGATCGGGCAGGTAATGATAACCTACTGGTAGCTAGACTAGCGGATGTCAAAGCCTTAAAAGCTGAATTTGATGCTTTACTCGGTTAGTCCATTAAATTAAGGTGAGTTTAACCATGTTCCTCAAACGTCGATATATATTCAGTAGCATTCTACTACTCGGCATGATCCTTTTATTATTGAATAGACCCTTCAACGTTATGGGGATGGCTGGACTCACTACTTTTTGTTTAGCTTATTTTACAAAGGGAATGAGACGCTTTTCTTAAGAGTACGACTTCATTATCTGAACGTCGGTTTACGCGAAACCAACCAGTAAGTATCCATTTCCCCTTTTCCTTTAACCCGGATTTTACCCCGTTTCTCTAAAATATATTGCTCTTTTAAAACTTCATAAACCACTTCAGTCACTTGGATTTTACCAGGTTCTCCAGACGACTCCATACGAGAAGCCACATTCACCGTATCTCCCCATAAATCATAGATAAATTTCTTTTTCCCAATCACCCCCGCAATCACCGAACCCGTATGCATCCCAATCCGGATTTGGAAATTATCCCCCATGGGCGTGTAAAATTGCCCCATATACGCTTGCATGGATAAGGCCATCCTAGCCATAACATCCAAGTGATTGGGCATGGGATCGGGCAATCCTCCCGCTACCATATACGCATCACCAATGGTTTTAATTTTTTCCAGCCCATAGGTTTCCGTCAGTTGGTCAAAAGTTGAAAAGACTTGATTGAGCATATCCACCAGTTGAATGGGTTGAACTTGAGCAGCTAAAGGCGTAAATCCAACAATATCAGCAAATAAAATCGTCACCGATTCAAAATCTTCCGCTAAAGAGCTTTGATCTTGTTTTAACTGATCGGCGATCGCCTCGGGTAAAATATTCAATAGTAGCTTTTCTGACCGCTCTTTTTCCTGTCTGAGGGCTTCTTCTGCTTGCTTGCGCTCCGTAACATCTCGAAACCCCCACACCCGTCCCATAATTTGATTGCCAACTTTCTGAGGACGAGAAAATTGCTCAAAAACTCGACCATCCTTAAACGGAATAATGCCCGTACCTTCGGCTTTTGGATTCTCAACCATTTCTCGTTGACGTTTGAGGAATGCCACCGGATCTTCCACTTGCTGCGCCAAAAAATTGCGTTGTTCTTGCACATTTTGAGAGGCTAAAAGTTCCGGGGGGATTTTCCACATTTTGATAAATTGATTATTATAAGCAATAATTCGATCCGACTGATCAACCGCTATCACGCCATCAGCAATAGATTCTAAGACTGCTTTCTGCAAAGCTAGAGCATTTTCCAAGGCTACTTGAGCTTCTTTTTGGGGAGTTATGTCTCGAACAACCCAGATCACAGATTGATCGGAAACTGGAGAAACATTAGCCGCAAACCAGCGTTGCTTTCCTCGAACGACCATCTGATATTCCACTCGATGGGTTTTTCCTGTTTCCAGGACTTTAGAAATTTTTTCTAAGTGCCAATTGACTAATTCTGGCTCCATAAACTCCCGAATATTTTGGTTGAGTAAAACCTCCCTACTATGTATCAAAAAATCATCACTGCCGGAAATTATTTTTTCATAATCTCCCTGGCGATTAAAGACTAAAATAAGTTCAGTCATCGCTTCAAATAAGCCTCTCAACTCGGCTTCAGCAGTAGTCAATGATACGGTTCTTTCTTCAACACGCTGTTCTAGTTCCTTATTATTTTGGTCTAGAATAGAGAAGGTTTTAATTAGCTCCTCAGCCATAGTATGAAAAGAAAGAGCGAGTTGTCCTAATTCATCAGAGCGATCGGGTAATTCTGGAGAGTCCCAATTGCCAGCAGCAAGGGCTTGGGCGGAACGATTTAAGGCAAAAATGGGATAGGTGACCCAGCGAGCAGTTAATATACCAATAATAACGGCTATCAGTAAAGCGATCGCGCATAAAACAATCGTATTTTTTGTATTGTCGTGAATCTGGCCCATGAAATCAGATTCTGGCACAACGACTACAATTAGCCAATCTAAGCCATAGGCATCTTTAAGGGGGGAAACCTGTAGAAATTTGGGATTGTTGTCTCGATCGAATTCGAGCTTTTGGGGCCGATCGATGTTGTAAAGATTGCCAAATTCCTCTTCGAGAAAAAGTGCGGTATTTTTGATGATTATGTCCTCACTTTCCTTGGCTCTAATTTGTTCTTTAGATTGGGAGACGAAAAGGACTTGCTCTGGATTGGACGAAGCGACTAATTCTCCATTGCGCTCCATGATAAAAATTTGTCCCGATTGACCGATATTTAAGTCTTGCAGGAATTGACTAATAGTAGATAAGGATAAATCAACGCCTAAAACGCCTTGAAAGTCACCCTGGTTATCATAAACCGGCTGACTGGCTGTCAACCCTAAACTTTGGGTTGAGACAAACGAATAAATGTCACTCCAAACTGGCTTTTTAGCCTGTTGTGCAGCTTTAAACCAAGGACGCTCTCTAGCATCATAAGTGGTAGTCTCTAAAAGCTCTTTCCGATCGCCTTTGCTATCGACGGAATATTTATAATAATTGCCGCTCACTAAGTTTTCAGTTACGCGGATCATCGACTGACCATTGTCTCCTTTCCCGGAAAAGATTAGACCGCCTCTAGGATTGCCAAAATAGATAAAAGTGACGGAATCAAAGACTTGAGTTTGTTGCCAAAATTGCCGCTCCAGGAGTCTTGGGAAATTGAGATCAAGAATGTTTAAGCGAATGGCTTCGGCATTCGTTTGATTGATGAGATGGGGTAGCTCAAGATGGACGCGCAAATGACTATCGACGCGATCGCCAATTTCCGTCATTAATTGATCGGCTAAATCTTGTACCGCTTCCTGTCCAGTGCGATAGGACAGATAACCGACTAATCCCACCGTGGCGCAGATTTGCACGACAAAAGGAACGACTAAAACCAGGCGTAAGGGAAGGCGTTTGAGATATTGAGACGTTGCTTGCCAAACCATTTAGAGGATTGGGGAGAAGTAGAGAAGGAGAAACAAAGCCACAAGGTTGACAGATGGATCAATCTTGTCCTTAAAGTTAGCACATCCATTCAACCGGATCATCACAAACGGCCCTTCAAGGGTAAAATAGGTCGGTTGTACTTCTGCTACACAAGCTGTGATTGAGCGTTATACTCTGCCCGAAATGGGCGAAATTTGGACGGATGACTTTAAGCTAAAGACTTGGTTACAAGTTGAAATTGCGGTCTGCGAAGCGCAAGCTGAACTCGGTTATATTCCAGCCCAGGCCGTGGAAGAGATCAAAGCGAAAGCCAAATTTGATCTCAACAGAGTGCTAGAAATAGAAGCTGAAGTCCGTCATGATGTGATTGCCTTTTTGACCAATGTCAATGAGTATGTAGGGGATGCTGGGCGCTATATCCATTTGGGATTAACCAGTTCAGATGTCTTGGATACGGCTTTGGCCCTGCAAATGGTGGCTAGTTTGGATTTGATCCAACATCAGGTAGAAGAATTGGTGCAAGCAATTCGCTATCAAGCCGGCCAACATCGAGATACGGTAATGGTGGGGCGATCGCATGGAATTCATGCCGAACCCATGACATTTGGCTTTAAGTTAGCGGGATGGTTAGCGGAAGTTCTGCGTCATCGCGATCGCCTTTGTCGTCTCCAGTCCCAAATTGCCGTTGGTAAAATTTCTGGCGCAGTGGGAACTTATGCCAATATTGACCCCAAAGTAGAAGAGTTAGCGTGTCAAAAGTTGGGATTACAACCCGATTGTGCCTCAACTCAAGTCATTTCCCGCGATCGCCATGCGGAATATTTGCAAACCCTGGCCCTGCTGACCGCCTCCATTGAACGGTTTGCCGTCGAAATTCGCAACCTCCAGCGCACCGATGTTCTAGAAGTAGAAGAATACTTTGCGAAAGGGCAAAAGGGGTCTTCTGCCATGCCCCATAAACGCAATCCCATTCGCTCAGAACGGCTCACCGGTTTAGCCAGAATTATCCGAGGCCATGCGATCGCCAGCTTAGAAAACGTGGCCCTGTGGCACGAGCGCGATATTTCCCACAGTTCCGTAGAGCGGGTTGTTCTCCCAGATACTTGTATTTTGACTCACTTTATGATGCGTGAAATCATCAACCTGGTGAAAGGTCTCTTAGTCTACCCTGAAAACATGAAGCGTAACATGAACGTTTATGGCGGGGTAATCTTCTCCCAACGAGTCCTCTTAGCCCTCGTAGAAAAAGGTCTACAGCGCGAAGAAGCCTATAAAATTGTCCAAGAAAGTGCCCACCAAGCCTGGAATAATCCAGAGGGAGACTTTCGGACTCTAATTAGTCAACATCCCCAGGTCACTCAATCCCTTTCTCCAGAAGAGATTAACGCTTGCTTCGACCCCCATCAGCATCTGAGAAACCTGGATCAAGTCTATCAACGACTGAGTATCTGAGCATATTCCTGAAGGGGAGTGATTTCCACCGAGAAGGAATACTCTAACTCAGAATCATGGGAGACCACTTCGATCGTGTAGTCTGCCGATTCCATCGGCTGTACGATCCACTCTGGAAAACCCTCCTCAGAGGTCTCCCAGGATTGAGTCAAAAGTTCCCCACGAGGATCGACTACTCTGGGGATCGTCCCTTCTAAGTTTTTCAAATTTAAAGTTTTTCCAGGGGGCAGATGGACGATATAGCGGTGGACTCCTACTCCAACCATACGGTCTTTAATCCGTATTGAAGATTGATGTGACCCTAGGTTTACCCGCTCTACTTTTTCATTACAACTACTATCAACATCTGATCGGTGTACCCAGCCTTTGGTGGGATCAATAATTTCAAACCATTGGTCAGTCGCATTCATAATACTGAGCCATCGTCCGGTTTCTAATTCTCCCACGATCGCCCCATCTTTTCTTGGACTAGATAGCACATATAACGGAGACTTGTTTGTAGACAATTGGGCCATGCTAATTACACAGTATTCCAAGTCTCGAACTTGAGTTTCCTTAGAGGGATTTAATGCTACCTCACTCCAGTTTTCATGTAAATGGGGAGGAAGGAGCGACCCCGTTTGGGGATTGGTTTTGGTAGCTACCCAATTCGCTGTTGATTTAGACTCTACTGAACTACTTATATTGCTGGAAGTTGTATAACTGGAAGCTCGATCTTCTTCTTGGGGTTGATCTTGGGCCATTGTTTTTGTGTCGCTGGCAGACCATGCCCACTTCTCCCACTGGAGTAAGCCCACTATGACTAGGACAGTAGTCAGACTTATACCCGTTATTTGAATAGCTCTCCAAAAAATATGCATTATATCTCCTCACAATTGGTCAAGACTTCTGCCATAACAGGTTTAAGTCCTATAGACTCTAGCTAAATTGGGTTCCATTGTCGACACCATAACCGATTTTTTCAAAAACTGCAAACCCTATCCTGGCAATGATCCCCGTTTTTTTTTAATGTCTTTCCGTAGTTTTTTTCGCGATAAACGTTGGCAATAATACTATTTCTTTCTGGATCAAAAAAGGGTTCGATCTTCAAACCCTAGCTTCAGCTTATTTTAAGAATTTGGGTTCTAGGTATAGAAATGACTAGCATCAGGTTCATGGATTAACTGGGTTGTCTTCCATTGCCTTTTGGCTTTTGACCAGTGCGTCTATTGCTCTCTGGAAATTTTGTCATAGAGTCGCTTGAGCATCACCACCATTTCTGCTCGGGTGACCAATTGATTGGGTCGAAAGGTTCCATCTTGGTAACCACTAATCAGGTTTTCTTTGACTGCCCATTCCAAAGCGTCATAGTACCATCGACTTCTACCATCCGGAAATACATCTCTAAACATACGCTTCTTCTCCGTTGCAAACATATAGCCAGAATAATAAAACACACCGTTTTCTACCAGAGGGCCGATATCGGCAACTCTGACACGATAGTTATTAAACCGTTGGACTCCATAATAATTATCGATCATCACCCTGGCATAACTGGGATTTTTGCGGTCTTGGGTCATCCGCACTGCATGACCATAGGTGCGATCGCTAAATGAGGTTTGATCCAAAAATCCATCGGCATTAAAATCCGCATTATATTGGGCACTCCCTCGATAACCAGTGACCACACTATAGCCTTTACCCAGAACTGAACCAAGTTGCACGCCGGTCATATCGATTCGATAAGAAACAAGGGCTTCTCGACGGTTATTCCACCATCGACGTAACAAGTCCACCGCCTGATTAATATACCATCCCTGAGTATCGGAAAACCCGTAGCGTCGGGCTTCTTGAATCAATTGCCCAAACTCAGCCAGACTAAATCGATACCCGGTTAAATCCGAAATTGCCCCAGCGGCAGCAAATAGAGTGCAGGACATCGGATGCAGATCGAGCTGATTATATTGAATTTGGCGATCCCAAAAGGTCGAAGGAGCAACGGGAACCTCTTCAAGAACATTGCCCAGTCGCCAGTCTAAGGTACTGTAGGCTTCCTTCGCCGCATAATAGCCGTAAGGAACCGTTTGTTGTTCAGTCATGATTTGCTACTTTTGAGCCAAACCGATCTTAACCTGAGTCTGACCCAGGGCGATAATCGAACCTATCACTGAAGCGATCGCTCCATACCCTAATCTCGCTTTTGCGCCTCTCCCTCATTTTTTTCTAACCCATTAGTGTTTCTGTTTCCGAGCCGCCTTATACAAAGCCTGACGCACGACAGGAACTAAGGTCTCCCAAGACAAATCGGGGCGATTTAAAACTAATCGTAATGCCTCCAAGGCCCGTTGAGCCGCTTCCAAGCGATCGTCACTGATCCAAGAAAGGGGGGTAGAATTCCTAATCGGATCGCGTTGAACCGCCATAATACCTTGGCGCACAGCGAGGGTAATTTGCTCCTGTAACTGTTGGCGAGCATATTTTAATTGCCGCTTTTGGCCCTCTTCACTCGAAGCGTATAATGCAGGTAAACGATTGAGAGCATAGGTTGCCACCTCAACTGGCTCAATGTAGGGCTGCAAATTATGAGGAACTTTCTTGAGTTGTTCTTGAACCTCTTCAGTGACTAATAATTCGATCACATTATGATAAACCTTGGGAGATGAAGAATTCCGATTGAGCATAATCTTGTTGAAGGGACGCTAATGGTTTAGACCCTGTATGCGTTCAGGTCTACTCTAGGATCTGAAATTGGGTGGATCAATACTCTAAGTTTAAACTGCCTGTAGAGGAATAGAGCGATCGCAACATTTAAAAAACCCGGTTTTGAGTTTCCCCTAAGCTTGAAGGTGTAAATCTGTGAATATTTGCTTACGCCATTGAGCATCCAAATGGCGATCGCAGGCAATTTCCAAGACACGAATGCCCTGAGCTGGTAATCGGGACACATAATACTCAAACCCATCCCAAGTTTCAACTCGATGATGCTCAATCTCGTAAGTCTGGCATAAGTGGGCAAAGTTAATGGATTGAGGCGTACCAAAGAATTCTTCAAAGGGGGGATTATATTGGGAAATCGGTAAATTCTCAAAAATTCCGCCCCCATTGTTGTTCATGACAATAATCGTTAAATGACCTTGGAAATGGCGACGCACCAGGAAGCCATTGGTATCATGCAAGAGGGCTAAATCTCCTGTGAGTAAAACGCTGGGTTGCTGATGGCGATGGGCAATTCCTAAGGCAGTGGAGAGAATGCCATCAATACCATTGGCTCCACGATTAAAATAGGGATGCCCTTTTAAGGAGTTGGGAGTCCAAAACCATTCCACATCTCGCACCGGCATACTGTTAGAAATGAAAATAGGAGTCTGTTCAGGCAGAACTTGAGAAAGTAACCAAGCGGCTTTGGGTTCAAATAAATCTTCAATATTGTCTAAGAGTCGATCTAAGTGCGATCGCCCCCAATGCTCTAAGGCACACCAGCGCTCTAAATAGGGATTTGCTTCAGAGGGTTGCTCTGGCAGAAAATGGGATAATTGTTCAATAGAACAGCGCCAAAATTGAGTTTTGTTGTGCAGCGGATCGAGATTCTGATAGCTTGGATCGATAATCCACTGACGCGGATTACATCCCTTGAGCCATTTTCTTAATGCTTTACTGGTTGGGAAATCGCCAATTTGAATCACCACATCGGGGGCTAATTCTTGGGCAATTCCAGGATTGCGTAGTATCAGATCGTAGGTGGAGATAATATAAGGATTCAGATGGGCATAATTGCGAACGGGGGATAATCCTTCTGCCAGGACAGGAAAGTTGAGGGTTTTGGCTAAATGGGCGATCGCCTCTACATAAGCTTCTGGTTTGTGGGGGGCAGCGACTCCTGCAATAATGATGCCACGGGAAGAGCACAAAGAATTACACCAAGTTTTCACCACTTCTGGCATGATTTCGATACTCGATACCGAGGGAGAATGGGGATTTAAAAACCCAAAGAAGCTATCGCGATCGAATTGTTCTTCACGAATACCTAAATCCAGTTGCAGAGTAGGCGCTAAGGGTTCTCGAAAGGGAATATTAACATGGACGGGGCCAGGAATCGGACTTAAGGTACGTTCCCATCCATAGGCGATCGCCTGGCGCAGATAAGTTAAATGATCCACATGTGGTAAACACAATTCGGTTTGCCAAGTGGGATAATTTCCGTAGAGCTTCACTTGGTCAATGGTCTGCCCGGCATGGGTTTGACGCAATTCCGGAGGGCGATCGGTGGTGAACAACAGTAGAGGAACTCGACTTTCTGCTGCTTCAATGACAGCCGGATAAAAATTAGCCGCTGCTGTCCCCGAAGTACAGATTAAAGCTGTCGGTAATCCTGATTTTTTCCCCTGTCCCAAGGCAAAGAACGCTGCCGAACGCTCATCTAATATGGGTATTGCTTCGATCCCGGTTTGAGCAGCAAACGCAACCGTTAAGGGAGTTGAACGAGATCCCGGACAAATGATTACCGTAGTTAAGCCCAAACGCTCTAAGGTTTCCACCAAAATCGAAGCAGCGAGCATATTGAGGTTACGGAAATCAATCGGCATGGTTGAACATCAACAAGAGTTAAATCTTCGTTATCATACCCTGCGATCATGAAAGGCGTGCAAGTTACTTACAGCATAATGTGTTTGCTCAGGGACACCAGGGACTCCGCCGATGAGTTATTACACACTCTTTAAAGGATGACTACTTTTAATGTCCACCTGTCGGGTTCTTCGCATCCTGGTTCCCTGTCCACCCACTGCATGGCAGTGTTACTGTTCCTCTCGTACTGAAGTATGTAAGCTGTAAGAGTCAGGGCACGCCTTAACATTCCATTTTAGCTCTATTTTCAGTAGACATCTGCTAAAACTCTTAAAATCTCAGAGCATAATGTGGGTCTTGGCAACTTTTGTTAATCTGTACAGGTGGCGATCACTGTGAATCCTTCTTTTCAAATGTCAATAACAATGTTTAGATCTTGATAAAAAATCTTCAACTTAATAAATCTATACTCGCCCGACTCTACATTGACTTGGACGAGAACAAATCGCAAAATTAAAACAACTATACCTCTTGCCCGTAGGCTTGCCACGCCAAGTCTACTAGCCCATTCATAATTGCTGAAGCAACTACCGCGCTCCCTTTACGTCCCTCAATGCGAATATGGGGAACTTGAGAATCGTTTAAGCGGCCCTTCGTAACATCTGCTTCCACAAAACCTGCTGGTGCGCCCACAATTAAAGCGGGTTTAATCACTTCTGTTTCCACTAATTCCACTAAGGCAGCCAGAGCTGTGTGAGATTCACCAATTACAAATATCCCTTCTGGGTATCGTCTTGCTAAGGTTTCCACGCCCCAAGCCACTTGGGTTTTTTCCTTTTGGGGACGGGTGAGGGTCTCCATGCTGCAATAGACTGGATTGGCAAAAGTCTCCTGAATTAATTTGGCAATGCCCACTTGTACCATGGGAACATCAACCACAATTGTAGTGCGGGCAGCTAAAGCCGCTGCCCCAGATTGAAGAGATTGGTCAGAAAAGCGAATTAGGGACTTGTACTCAAAATCGGCAGTGGAGTAGATCACTCGACGGACAATTTCGTATTCTGCTGGTGAAAAAGGGTGAGAACCCACTTCACGGTCAATGATTCCTAAACTGAGAGCGTCTGTGATGTGCCATTCCATATTCGAGTAGCAAGCCAAGATTTAGGTGAGCTAGTGAGTATTCAGAGGGGTAGGGTAGAGTTTACCCTGAACTGACCACTGAATGCTTACGGTATTAGCTTACCAGTTTGGGCAACTCTGGTTTAGGTTTCTGAGATTTCGGATTGGTTAAAGCTGGGAGAGAGGTAGGCAACTAAGGCCCCTAGGGCAAATCCAATGATGTTGCGAACCAGGGGTAACCATTCACTGGTGCGAGAAACAACGGGGCCAATACCGAAGGCAATAAATAGAATGCCCCATAGGGGAGAGAAGATTAGGGCCCATTGCCAGGCAAAGATTTGCCCATTTTGGCGAGGAATGGCAGCAAAGCCGAAGATTGTGCCACCGACGAGAGAGGTGATTAGGGTGAGAATCCATTGTTCTCTGGGCAGTCCGGGGACAACGTTGCATCCGCCTTGAATGAGACAGGTTTTAATAGATTCTAGGGATTGAATGATGGATTGGTCGGAGCCGTTTTCGCGGACAAAGAATTGGTTACCGTAGCGAGTTTGGAGTTCGATCCAGAAGGTGCGGGGTAGCAGGCTATAGACATCATCACCAACGCTGAAGTTGAGGATGTTTCCTCCTCTAGCATCGGCGATCAGGAGAACGCTTTTATCGTTGAGTCCCCAGAAGTCTTTGACGGCGCGGCCGGGAGTTTGATCGAATTGGGTTAAGACTCTCAGTTTCCAGCCGGTTTGTTGTTCAAATTGGGTGAGGTCGTCAGCTAGGTTGCTTTCTTGGGTGTCGGTGAGGTTGCGGCCTAGGTCAATGATAGGTGTGGGTAGGTCGGGTAAGAGTTCTGGGTTGTTGTAGGCATGGGCGGCTGGAGCGATCGCCCAAACCAAAAGCGCTAGAATTCCAGCTAAACAGGTTTGCCAATATATTTTTTTATGTGTTTTTTTCATCCTTAACCCCTCGTGCAATGGTCAGTTGTGGGAATAGCCGAACGTTTTGTGAGATTATCTTAACAAATCTTCACATTTTTGACTAGATTTTTATCTTAGAAAGGAGTGGGGAGTGAGGGGACTAGGAGATAGGGAGATGAGAATAATTATTAATTGTTAATTATCTTTGTCTGTGGGCATGAGGGGAGAGACCGATCGCCGGGGGAGTTTGCGTCGAGTGCTTCCGTAGTGTTGATTGTCTGTTACGGGAAGAGAGGGGCGATCTGAGTTAGCGAGCGCATCTGTTTTACTAGAGCTTTTGGGTTGTTGAAATCGTTTCCAAGCCACTCTTAGGCCGGTGAATACACTTTTGGTGGTCACTTGTACCCCCTTAGCTTGTTCGCGGGCGGTCTCTATACTCTGATCAAGCTGTTTCGCGACTTGTGAAGCTCGTTGAACGCCCTGGGACACATCATCCGTCAGGTCACTAATTTCTATCCCTGTTAAGCGGATGGATTCTAAGGTTGGTGGGAGTTCCCGGCTCAGGGTATCAAACAATTTTTCCGCAGAACGGGCGGCTCTAGCTAATTCTTTAACCGTGGGAACTAGCACAACCAACACGGCGGTTAAGCTAACCGCGACCAAAAGAATAGATAATCCTAACCAAAATAGGGGGTCGATCACGAATTAAAAAAGGGAATAGGGAATAGGGAATGGGGAATAGGCAATAGGCAATGGGGAATGCAAGAAAACCGGGCTTTATCCTTGGCGGTTGTTATACAACAACTTAAATCAATCTCAACCTATTGTAAATCCAGAGAATTATTATAAGTTGAGCCTTCTGAAGAATTAAACTCCTCAGTCAAAGACTGATCTGTATCGGGATCTACACTCTGTTCTTCACTGTGCAAAGGACGAGAAGCCATTGAGGGATTTTCTTGCTCGCGCAAACCCGCTTCGACTCCAGCAGCGATCGCCTCTCGCACTCGAGTCAGAGTATCCTCCCAGGTATCTTTAGTCGATGCCCCTAGGCGATCCGCTTGAAATTGAACGCTTGTAGAGATATCTTCCGCTAAATCGGGTAATGCCGCGACCGACTTTTTCAAAATCTTCCGAGTCTGTTGTCCGCTACGGGGAGCCATTAAAATTCCCGTCACAACTCCCACTGCTGTTCCCAACAACAAACCCCCAATAAACTGTCCTGATTGATTTTTAGACATATCCTTGCCAGTATCCTCATCAGACTACACCGCTTTCCACGAGCTATTACTGTGCATAACTTGGGATGCAAGCCCGAGTACGCTCATTCTTACCCCATATCTTACCGAAACTAGCGCTGATGTCTAGAGCGTCTTCGCCAAACTCCTAGAACTAAACTTAAAATGGCTAACAGTTTTTCCACCTGCGCCCATTGTTGGGCAACCAGAGCATAACGTTGTCGTACCCACCGACTTCCCTGTTGTCCTCGGATAATTTGATTGGGAGCATGAAAGAGAACGCGATCGGTGCGCTTTTCTGCCATAACCAAAACATCCGCAATCCGCGCCAATCGCTTCCTCAGTCGCCCAATGCGCCAAGCCAACCACAGACAAAAAGCAGAAATCAGTAAATTGAAACAAATAACGGTAGTCACCATGTTGAATTTCAGTTTAGATGGTTCACATTCATCAACTGGCTTTAGGATTGCCATTCCCCAACCCTAAAGCGCGATCGCCCCTGTAGAATGGCCATGTTAACCCTAGATCATCCCTGGATAGGGTGGTCTGTATCCCTTAACTCTACTCTTTTACCTGACACCATGAGCATTCTGTATGTCAATCCCGCAACGGGCAATGATGGCAATTCTGGTGCATCGACTGCTGCTCCATTCAAAACCATTAGTCGCGCTCTGCAAAATGTACCCTCTGGCACCACGATTCAACTGGCTACGGGGACTTACAATACATCGAGTGGCGAAGTTTTTCCTCTGACTGTTCCTTCTGGCGTGACTATTGTTGGTAGTGAAAGCAATAAAGGGCAAGGAATGACGATTGATGGTGGCGGCAGTTATATTAGCCCCACATTTGCTGGACAAAATATTACCCTGAGACTCAATACCAATTCCCAATTACGAGGGGTGACGGTAACGAATCCCCTTAGCCGTGGGACTGCTGTGTGGATTGAATCAGCCGCTCCAGTTATTGCCAATAATACCTTTACTCGCTCTAAGCGCGAAGGTGTTTTTGCGACAGGGAGCGCGAACCCCTTAATTGAGGGTAATGTATTCCAATTGAATGATGCTAATGGCATTTCCATGGCAAAAAATTCTAAGGGAGAAATTCGCAGTAATGTCTGCGACCAAACGGGTTATGGAATTGCGGTCAGTGATGATGCAGCCCCCGTAATTATTAGTAATCGCCTCAGTAATAATCGGGCGGGGATTGTAGCATCTAATCGATCGCGTCCGGTTTTGCGGCAAAACGTGATTGAAAATAATAGTGAAGATGGTTTAACGGTGATTTCCCAATCCGTTCCTGATTTGGGTAGCGCTCAAGATCCTGGGGGTAATATCTTTCAGGGGAATGGGGGATATGATGTGCAAAATGCCACAACAACGACGTTGGTTTCTGCCGGAAATCAACTCAATCCCAATCGGGTGAAAGGGTTAATTGACTTTATTGCCAGTGAGGTGATTACACCGCCACCGACCCCAAGCCCGACTCCTACTCCTACACCTACCCCCACCCCAACTCCTACTCCTACTCCTACACCCGGGCCGACTCCAACACCCACCCCGACTCCTACACCCACCCCAACTCCTACACCCACTCCAACTCCTACACCCGTACAACTACGGGATGTAGCGGGACATTGGGCACAAGAGTTTATTGAAACGTTAGTCAGTAAAGGGGTGATTAGTGGATTCCCGGATGGTACATTCCGCCCCAATAATAATCTGACTCGAGCAGAGTATGCGGCTTTATTGGCGAAAGCATTTAATGTGCCCTTGAAACGACCGGCGATCGGGTTTTTGGATATTTCCAGTCGGTTTTGGGGGGCAGCAGCGATCGCCAAAACCTCCCAAATGGGCTTTTTATCGGGTTATCCGGATGGTACATTTCGGCCAAGCCGGAATTTAACCCGCACAGAAGCGATCGTAGCGTTAATTAGTGGCTTAGAGTTAACCGGTGGCGATAGTAGCGCTTTGTTCGTTTTCCGCGATCGCACCTCTATTCCCAATTATGCCATCACCAAAGTGACCACTGCGACGGTGAAAGGGATGATTGTCAATTATCCCGATCTGGGATTACTGAATCCTCGACGAGATATCACCCGTGCAGAAATGGCAGCTATTCTCTATCAGTCTTTAGTGGCGACTGGAGATGCCGATCCCATTAATTCTCGTTATATCGTTCCTGGAACAGCCAGTCCGTCCAATACCTCCGATGCCTTTGCCGATTTGGTCGGTCATTGGTCAGGGCCTTTTGTTACCGGGTTATTAGAGCAAGATTTAATTAGCGGATTTCAAGATGGTACATTCCGGCCCGATAGTTCCATTAATCGCGCTCAATATGCAGCTTTATTGGTGAAAGTGTTTAATCCCCAACCCAAACGCGATCGAGTCAATTTTAAGGATGTGCCAGCGGATTTTTGGGCTGCTGATGCCATTCAACAGGCCTATCGAGCGGGCTTTTTATCGGGAGTTTCTGCCGATACGTTTAATCCGAGTGCTAACATTAAGCGCTCGGATGTGTTGGTTTCTCTGGTGAATGGTTTAGATTTGGGAGTTGCTGACTCGAATATGTTGAGTATTTTTGAAGATCAGGATCAGATTCCTAGCTATGCACAAGGGGCAATCTCCAGAGCCTTACAAAAGCTATTAGTGGTGAATTATCCCAATGTCAATCGCTTGCGACCCAATGATGAAGCAACCCGCGCTGAAACCGCAGCCATGATTTATCAAGCTTTGGTTGATGCTGGACAGATGAGCGCCATTACCTCTAGTCAGGTTGCCTCTGCTTAGGGAAAATAGGGAATAGGGAATAGGGAATAGGGAATAAGCTTCTCCGTGTCCCCGTATCTCCCCATCTCCCTATCCCCAGCTCACTGGCCCCATGATAAATAGGTTATGGGAGTAGAAGAAGAATTAGACTCTACTGCTGGCGGATCGATGGGCACAAGCCAGCAGAGTCCGGCGATCGCCGTTAATAAACATAAAATCGAAATTGGATGAATTTTAAGTGTAGAGTTCATAAGGTTGAGTCCCCTGCATTTGTAGATTTTTGATATCTCACTCCTCTCGTACAAACTGAAATTGACTGAAATTGATTCAGGAATTTAGATTGAATAATACCTATTTTAAGCGGTAGATGTACCTCTGTCTTCCGCTATTTTACGGTTTTTAACCTTTCCTCAACTTTGTCTCTTCTTTAAATTTAGTCCCAAACTTTTTGCCCGCCTTTCCAACTTATCCCTAAATTGATCGCCTGAAAATCACGTAATTTTAGGGGTCTTTATTCTGCCTATGCCTTCAAGAATCGCGCGGATTGAACTACAATAACTAAACTGGAACATGATCAAATGTTATTAAGTGTACATTCAATCCCATGAAAATAGCAGTTACAGGGGCAACCGGATTTGTTGGTCGAGCCTTAGTACAACAGTTAATTGCCGAAAAAGAGCAAGTTTTAGTTTTGACTCGTAATCCGGATAAGGCAAAACGCATATGGCCCTCTGGGGTTGAAATCGTCGGTTATTCTGTGACCACAGGGGGAGAATGGCAGCGTCAAATCTCTGGATGTAATGGAGTCGTTAATTTAGCCGGCGCACCCATTGCTGAAGAACGATGGACAGCAGAACGTAAGCAAATCTTGCGCGATAGTCGGATTCTGGGAACTGAAAAAATTATCGAAGCGATCGCTGCGGCTGACCCGAAACCTCAAGTATTGGTGAATACTTCAGCAATCGGATATTACGGAACCAGTGAAACCGCCGAGTTTGATGAAAGTTCCCCTGCTGGAGATGATTTTTTAGCACAATTGTGTGTGGAATGGGAACAGAGTGCCCAAGCGGTAAGTGAGTATGGAGTAAGGTCTGTCATCTTACGATTTGGGATTGTGATGGGAGATGGGGGGGCGATCGCCAAAATGATTCCCCCCTTTAAAATGTTTGCGGGGGGGCCCATTGGTAGCGGCCAACAGTGGTTCTCGTGGATACATATTGACGATCTGGTTAATTTAATCCTGTTTGCCCTGCGTCAACCGCAAATGCAAGGTACATTTAATGCCACTGCTCCCAACCCAATTCGTATGAACGATCTGGCCTCAATTATGGGCAATATCCTGAATCGACCCAGTTGGTTACCTGTACCCAGTTTTGTTTTAGATGCTCTCTTGGGAGATGGGGCACAAGTAGTACTAGAAGGACAAAAGGTATTGCCGAAAAAAACCTTAGATTCTGGGTTTGAATTTCAACATCCAAATCCGAAAGAAGCTTTAAGAAAAGTTCTCCAATAGCTCTAGGACAAAATGATAAGATAATTACACCGATTGCAGATAGGAAGCTAGGTTATCTATCTGTATATTGGTCGATATAGATTACCAGCTTACTCATCTGCATTGATAGCCAACTATCTCACCTTAGTTTATGATGTTCCCGTATAATCGCTGGTCTCAATTGCTGCAACGGCTGCCTTTACGAGCGGTGTTAATTTTGCCGTTTGTTCTGCAATTGGTAGTTACCGTTGGATTAGTGGGTTATTTATCCTATCAGAGTGCCCAAAAGAGTATCGATCATCTGGCTGAAGAATTAATGGAAGATCGAGCCTCCAAAGTTAAGCTCTATCTCTTAAGTGAACTCTCGACCTTATTCCAAATTAACCGAATCAATAGAGATGCTCTCAAGTACAATCAACTCGATCTCGATAACCTAGAAGAGATTGTGCAACACTTCTTGGTGCAATTAAACCAATTTCCCTCAGTCACCACCTTAATGTTAGGGTTACCCGAAGGACAGTTTCGTGTGGTTCACCGCAGCACGATTCAACCAGGAAGGGTGGAATTGGGATATTCTAACCCAGAGAAACTGAATGAATTTATTGTCGATTTTATTAGTGAGGAAGGCGATCGCCAAGAAAACCTAGAAGTATTGTATCCTTTCCCTGTACAGGAGCGACCGTGGTACAAAGCAGCACAGAGCGATCGCGCCCCCGGTTGGACAGAACCCTTTCAGATCGGAAAAGATCCCGTACTTGCCATTAATGCTTATGCCCCCTTCTACAGCGAAAACCAAGCACTCAGGGGTGTATTTTCCGTTAACTTAAGTTTAAAAGGCCTGCAACAATTTCTTCAATCTCTACCCATCTGTGAGGGGTGTCGGATGATCATCCTTGATCGCCAAGGAAATCTGATCGCCAGTTCCACCCCCGATCCCCCCTTTCAAGTCACCGTAGATACGACCGAATCAAAACCGACGCAAATCTTTAAGCGAGTCGCTCCCAGCCAGAGTAGCGATCCGATTGTAGCGGCTGTGGGAGCAGATTTGGAACAGCATAGTCCGATTCAGCCGGGACAGTCTATCTATCGTCACTTAACCCTCACCCCATCAGGAGAAAACCCACAAAAGTATATCGTTTACCTCGCAGAACTGACGATTTCAGAGCAAGAGAAAAATATTCAAGGTAATCTCTTTAGTCTCGAACTGCCCAAGGATTGGCAGTTTGGGATGATTGTGCCTGAAACTGAATTTATGGGCCAAATTCAAGCGAATATCAACCGAACTATTGCCCTATGTATCTTAGCTCTCGTTCTATCCGTTGGTTTCGGTTTAGTCACCGCCCATTGGATTATCTATCCTCTCGTTCGCTTACACAACAGTAGCCAACAAATTGCCTCCGGAAATCTAGAGACTCCTGTGATGATAACAGGTATTGGTGTGGTTCATCGCTTGACGGATAGCTTTAGTCAGATGCAGCAGCAACTGAAAACTTCTTTTCGTACTATTGCTGAAAAAGAACATGAACTTACCCTGATTATTAACAGCTTACCCTTGGGTGTGGTGGTCTTTAATCCCCAAGGAAAACTGATTTTAATTAATCCCAAAGGCGAAGAGATTTTACGAGGAAAGACTCCAGAGGCTTCCCTCGATCAGATCAACCAAGCCTACCAGGTTTATCAAGCAGGAACTTCAATGCTCTATCCTTTAGAGCAACTGCCTCTAGTGCTTGCCATTCAGGGAGAACAAGCCCACGCCGACGACTTAGAACTGAGAATCGATGGGGTGAGAGTTCCCCTAGAAGTCCACGCTGCTCCCATTCACAACCTAGAGGGAGAGGTGATCTATGCGATTAACCTCTTTCAAGATATCAGCGATCGCAAACAAGCCGAAGACCTGCTCAAACATTATAACCAAATCCTAGAACAACAAGTGAGCGATCGCACCAGAGAACTCCATCACACCAATAAAGAACTCGAAAACGCCAAACAAGCAGCCGAAAAAGCAAACCAAGCCAAAAGTGAATTCATTGCCAATATGAGTCACGAATTGCGTACCCCCCTCAACGCCATTCTTGGTTATCCTGCCCTCTTACAAAATAGCCCCCACCTCAGCAAAGAAGACCGCCACTATCTGCACCTGATTAACCAAAGTGGAACCTATTTACTCAGTCTGATTAATCAAATTCTCGATTTCTCCAAAATTGAAGCTGGACGTTTAACCTTAGACATGAGTTCTGTCAATCTTCATCACCTCATTGAAGAAATCCGTATTCTGTTTGACTTGAAAGCCACATCCAAAAACTTACACTTCTCTATTAATCTAGCCCCCGATGTTCCTGTAGTGATTCAAACGGATGGGATAAAATTAAAGCAAATTTTAGTGAATCTGCTCAATAATGCCATCAAATTCACTTCTATGGGGTTAGTGAGTTTGACCGTAAACAAAATCTCTGCTCAACAAATTCAATTCACCGTTACTGATACAGGCGTGGGAATTGCCCCTGAGGAACTCGAACACCTGTTTCAACCCTTTGTGCAAACAGAAAGTGGTCGTCATAGTCAAGAAGGAACAGGTTTAGGGTTAGCCCTCAGTCAAAAATTTGTACAGATGCTTGGCTCAACGTTAACAGTTGAAAGCGATCTCGGTAAGGGCGCTCAGTTTCAGTTTGAACTCAATCTTCAGGACATAGTCGATCTGCCAACGCCTGATTCCCTCTCCTCAACGCAGGTTATACAGTTAGCTGCCGATCAGTCTAAATTCCGGATTTTAGTCGCTGACGATCATCAAAGCAATCGACTTTTGTTAGTTTCTCTCCTAGAAGATTGGGGGTTTGAAGTACAGGAAGCTCTGGATGGAGAAGATGCAATAAACAGATGGAAAACTTGGCAACCTCATCTCATTTTTATGGATATTCGGATGCCCAATATGAACGGAGAACAAGCGACCAAGGTTATTAAAGAACAGGCACAAGATAATCCTCCTCTGATCGTTGCCATCACGGCTAGTGCCTTCGATCATCAGAGAGAAGCGGTCCTGGTTGCTGGCTGCGATCATATCATTGCTAAACCGTTCCTGCCTGTTGAGATTAGCAAAATTTTAGAACAGTATTTGGGCGTTCAATTCATTTATCAGGAACCACAAGAATTCATCCCATATCATCCAGATGTTTTAACCAAGCAAGATCTAGCCACCCTTTCGATCCAATGGCTGGAAAAGTTAGAATATGCAGTAATGATGGGGATGCCTGATGAGATGGATGAAGCAATCAACCAATTAGGAAATGAACAGCAGAAAATCGCTAACTATTTGCAAGAGTTAGTGGATAACTTTGATTTTCAAAAGATTCTGGATTGGGTTGAAGAAGCTAAAAGTTATTGCTAAAATAGTGGAGAATTAGTCCCTCTCGTTTCTTTTGTGATAAAACCATGAGTTTGCATCAATGAAATCACTGTTATCCAATTGGAAGAGACTCCTCAAATATCTGCCTTTACGAACCGTTTTAATTGTCCCTTTTGTCCTACAACTGGTAGGTACGGTGGGTTTGGTAGGCTACTTCTCCTATCAGAGTGGGAAAAAGAGCATTAATGATTTAGCGCAACACTTTATAGAGGAACGATCCGCAAGAGTCAAACTCTACTTAATTAGTGAATTCTCTAACCTCTTACAAATTAACCAAATTAATATCCAGGTCGTGCAACAAGGGCAACTGAATTTGGATAACCTAGAAGAAATCGATCGCCATCTGTTGGGACAACTCAAACTCTTTAAATCGTCAACGAGTGTGATGTTGGCCTTGCCCGACGGAACCTTTCGGGTTATGCACCGGAGTGGCTATATACCTGGACAAATTGAAAAGACTTACAGTTTGAGCAAAGAAGATAAACTCACCATTGATTTTGTGGATGAGGAGGGGAAATTCCAGGTACATTCGAGGGTGATTTCTCCTTTTATCGTTAAGGAGCGACCGTGGTACAAAGCAGCAGAGCGCGATCGCGCTCCGGGTTGGTCAGAACCCTTTCAAATTGGGAATGGCCCCCTATTAGCTATCAATACTTATGCTCCGTTTTACGATCAAAACCAACAACTCCAGGGGATCTTTTCAGTCAATTTAGACTTAAAACGTATCCAAACCTTTCTCCAATCCCTTACCCTCTGTGAAGGCTGTCGGATTGTGATCGTCGATCCCCAAGGACAAATGATTGCCAGTTCAACAGAAGATCCGCCCTTCACCTTAGCGTTTGACTCCCAAGGACAGGTCATTCAGGGAACGTTTCAACGGATGACTCCCAGCGCCAGTCAAGATCCGATTGTAGCTGCCACAGGACGTTATTTAGAAGAAGAAAAATCCAAGATTTCAGTCAACTCCCCCCTGTATTCTCCCTTAGCCATCCAACAACCAGTAGGCAAGCGAGAATACTATAGTTTATATGTTGAAGAATTAACCGTCTCCGAGCAAGATATACAAATTCAAGGAAACCCCTCAGTTTCAGCTCTTCCAGAGGGTTGGAAACTGGCAATTGTGGTTCCCCAATCTGAATTTATGGGCCAGATTCGAGCCAATATCCGACGAACTATTGCCCTGTGTTTTCTGACTTTAGTTACGTCAATTCTTGTCGGTGGGTTAATCGTTCAATGGATTTCCCAACCCCTGCTACGCTTACAGAAGAGCGCCCAAGACATTGCTTCTGGCAATCTTGATTCCTCTGTAACCATTAGTGGTATTGGTGTGGTTCATGACTTAAGTCATGCCTTTAGTCAGATGCAGGAACAACTGCAAAAATCGTTCCGAGCAGTTGCCCAGAAAGAATATGAATTAGCAATTATTATTCAATCTTTGCCCTTGGGAGTCATGGTATTTGATCGCCAAGGGAAATTGATTTTAGTCAACCCCAAAGCCGAACAAATCTTAAGAGGCAATACTGCCGACACTACACTCGGTGACCTGAGTCAAGCCTATCAAGTGTATCAAGCAGGAACTTCAACTCTGTATCGTGCCGATAAAATCCCTCTAATGCTTGCCCTCCAGGGCGAAAATGCCTATGCCAATGACCTGGAAATTCAGGTTGAGGGAATGCGTATTCCCTTAGAAGTCTACGCTACTCCGATTCGGAACCTAGAGGGAGAAGTTATTTATGCCCTTAATCTATTTCAGGATATCAGCGATCGCAAACAAGCTGAAGCCTTACTCAAAAACTACAACCAAACTCTAGAACAACAAGTCCTAGAACGCACCCAAGAACTCCACCGCACCAACGTCGAACTCGAAAAAGCCAACCAAGCCAAAAGCGAATTTATCGCCAATATGAGCCATGAACTACGGACTCCTCTGAATGCTATTCTCGGTTATCCCTCCCTGTTGCAACAAAGCTCTAATCTCTCTGACGAAGAGCGCCAGTACCTACATCTGATTGAAAATAGCGGAACGTATTTACTCAGTTTAATTAATCAAATTCTTGATTTCTCTAAAATTGAAGCGGGTCGTTTGAACCTTGACTTAAACTGGATTAATCTTCGACACTTGCTCGAACAGGTGGATAATCTATTTCGCTTGAAAGCCACAGCTAAAGGAATTGACTTAACGATTGACCTAGGGAATGACGTACCAGAGTTGATACAAACGGATGGGATAAAATTACAACAAATTCTCATTAATCTACTCAATAACGCCCTTAAATTCACCTCTGTGGGAGAAGTAAGATTAGAAGTGAGAAAGACTTCTAGCCAACACATTCAATTTAGTGTAGCTGACACTGGAGTGGGGATAAAACCACAAGAATTAGAGCATCTTTTCCAACCTTTTATGCAAACAGAAAGTGGTCGCCAGAGCCAAGAGGGAACCGGTTTAGGGTTAGCTATCAGTCAAAAATTTGCCCAGATGTTGGGTTCACCCTTAAGAGTGAAGAGTGAAGTGGGTAAGGGGACTAAGTTTCAGTTTGAATTAGCCCTTGAAGAGAGGGTAGAGGATCGGAATTTGGTGGCTCAACCCTCCCACCAAGTGATTCAATTAGCTCCCGATCAACCCACTTACCGTATTTTAGTCGCCGACGATCATCAAGTTAATCGACTCTTATTAGTCTCCTTACTGGAAAATTGGGGATTTGAAACTAACGAAGCTAAAGATGGAGCCGAAGTCATTCAACAGTGGAAAACTTGGCAACCCGATCTGATTTTTATGGATATTCGGATGCCGAACATGGATGGAGAACAAGCCACTCAAGTGATTAAAAATCTGGCTCAGGATAACTCTCCCGTGATTATTGCCATCACTGCCAGCGCCTTTAATCATCAGAGAGATTCGGTGATCGCCTCTGGCTGCGATCGGGTGATTGCTAAACCCTTCCAGATTTTGGAGATTAGCCAAGTTTTGGAGCAGTATCTTAAGGTCAAATTTATCTATTCAGACCCTCCAGTAAGTAGTCTGTTAACCCCGGAAGAAATTACTGATGAAGAACTTAAGGAACTGTCTTTAAGTTGGTTGGAAAAACTTGAGAAAACGGTTATTATTGGTATACCTGAAGAAATGGAAAAGGTAATTTTTGACTTAAGTCGTGAACACGATTGTTTGGCTAAATATTTAAAAAATCTTGTAGATGGCTTTCACTTTCAAGAAGTTCTAGATTTAATAGAAAAAACAAAGAAAATGTTATAGAAAACTTAACAGTATAGAGTAGGGTAAAAATGGTTTTCATTATTACAGATCTGCCCACACGTAATACAGCGCTGTGGGGAAATGGAGAAGTGGGAGAGTCGGGGGAGTAAAAACGAAACTTAATCTAGCGAGTGAGCTATTTTGGCTATCTTTCAAAACCGCCATTGATGTATAGCGCTTCGCGCTAGGCAATAGGCTCTCTAGCAATAGCTTGTATGGCTTAGGTTCTAAGGCTTCAAGCTGTACCTCATAGAAGAGAGAAACCAGCATCGCAAAGGAAACTGCTATTTCAAATCCTTTGATGTTTGCTACAGATGATTGACACTCTAGACACGGGGATTAATGTGTAGCATTATTTTGGGGTTTTCTAACCATGAAATTGCCAGATGGTCAAGCACGATAGAATGGATTCAATCATAGTCGTTAATGATGAGGGATTACAATCCTTGTATTGCTATAAATGAAACTTCAGTGCTTTGACTATCATAAATTCCTGAAAAATCTGCCTTTACGAACCGTTCTGATTGTTCCCTTTGTCGTGCAACTGGTAGCTACAGTAAGTTTGGTTGGCTACTTCTCCTATCAGAGTGGAAAAAAAGTATTGATCATTTAGCACAACACTTTATAGAGGAAAGATCCGCTAGAGTCAAAACTTACTTGGTCAGTGAATTCTCTACTATCTTACAAATTAACCAGATTAATATCCAGGCTGTGCAGCAAGGCCAACTGAATCTGGATAACCTAGAGGATATCGATCGCCATCTATTAGGACAACTCAAACTCTTTAAGTCAGCAACCAGCATTCTGTTGGCCTTGCCAGACGGACAATTTCGGGTCATGCACCATAGCGCCAGTCAACCCGAACGGATTGAGCATACTTACGCTTTTGCAGGACAAGATGAAATCACCGTTGATTTTGTTAATGAGGATGGAATCTTTGAAGAACATATGACGGTGATTTCTCCTTTTGCGATTAGGGACCGACCTTGGTATAAGGCAGCAGAGCGCGATCGCGCCCCGGGTTGGTCAGAACCCTTTCAAATTGGCAGAGAACCTTTATTAGCTATTAATACTTATGCTCCGTTCTACGATCAAAACCAACAACTTAAGGGTATTTTTTCAGTGAATTTGGATTTAAAACGTATCCAAATGTTTCTGCAATCCCTGAATCTGTGTGAAGGCTGTCGGATTGCGATTATTGATTGCCAAGGACAAATGGTTGCCAGTTCTACCGAAGATCCCCCATTTACATTAGCCTTTGACTCCCAAGGACAGGTTATTCCCGGAAGTTTTAAACAGATCCCTCCCAGGGCGAGTCAAGATCCGATTGTGGCTGCCACAGGACGTTACTTAGAAGAGGAACAACCCAAGATTGAAGTCAATTCTCCCGTGTATTTTCAATTAGCCATTCAAGAACAGACCGGTAAAACAGAACACTATAGTTTGTACTGTGAAGAACTAACTGTCTCCGAGAAAGATCTACACATTCAAGGTCACCCTTCTATTTCAGCATTTCCAGAAGGCTGGAAGCTGGCGATTTTAGTTCCCCAATCGGAGTTTATGAGCCAGATTCGAGCCAATGTCCGAGGCACAGTCGCCCTCTGTCTTCTGACTTTAATAACTTCGAGTCTCATCGGTGGTCTCATCGTTCAATGGATCTCTAAACCCCTAGTACGCCTAAAGAACAGTGCCCAAGCAATCGCTTCTGGTAATCTTAATACTCCTGTAACCATTAGTGGGATCGATATTGTTCACGACTTAAGCTGTACCTTTAGTCAGATGCAGGTACAACTGCAAACTTCTTTCCAAACCATTGCCGAGAAAGAACATGAACTTACCCTGATTATTTCCAGTTTGCCCCTGGGGATTATGGTGTTCGATCCCCAGGGTAAACTGATTTTAGTAAACCCCAAAGCCGAAGAACTCTTGAGAGGACATACTTCGGAGGGTATGCTCGATCAAATCAGCCAAGTCTACCCAGTGTATCAAGCAGGAACCTCAACACTCTACCGTTCAGACCAACTGCCTCTAGTCTGTGCTATCCAGGGAGAACATGCCTACACTGATGCCTTGGAACTTCAGGTAGAAGATCGGCGAATTCCCCTAGAAGTGTACGCCACTCCTGTTCGCAATCTAGAGGGAGAAGTGATTTATGCCATTCATCTCTTTCAAGATATCAGCGATCGCAAAGAAGCCGAAGCTCTACTCAAAAACTACAATCAGACTCTCGAACAACAAGTCATTGAACATACCCAAGAACTGCATCAAACCAATATCGAACTCGCGAAAGCCAAAGATGCAGCCGAAATTGCCAATCAAGCCAAAAGCGAATTTATCGCTAATATGAGCCATGAACTGTGTACTCCCCTCAATGCCATTCTCGGTTATCCTACTCTATTGGAACAGAGTCTTTATCTGTGTGTAGAAGAGCGCCACTATGTGCATCTGATTAACCAGAGTGGAACCTATTTACTCAGTTTAATTAATCAAATTCTCGATTTCTCTAAAATTGAAGCGGGTCATTTAGCTCTTAACTTAAGCTGGATTAATCTTCGGTATTTACTCGAAGAGATCAATCATTCATTGCACTTGAAGACCGCTGCCAAGGGAATTATCTTAACAATTGACCTGTCTTCTGATGTCCCCGAGTTGATACAAACTGACGGTGTAAAATTACGACAAATTTTAATCAATCTGCTCAATAATGCCTTAAACTTCACGTCCTTGGGGGCAGTCATTTTAGAAGTAAAACAGCTTGCCTATAAACACATACAATTCACGGTAACCGATACTGGTGAGGGAATTGCACCAGAAGAATTGAAACATCTCTTTCAACCCTTTGCACACACAGAAAGTGCCCATCACACTCAAGAAGGAACCGGTTTAGGGCTAGCGATCAGTCAAAAGTTTGTGCAGATGCTCGGCTCTACCTTGAGGGTGAAAAGTGAGCTGGGTAAGGGCACTCAGTTTCAGTTTGAACTCAACATTGAAGAATCCCAGGAAGGGATAGATGCTCAAAATGACGACTTCAGGCGCGACCAACAGGCGATCGCCTTAGCTGACGATCAACCCACTGACCACAGTTTAGTTGTTGACGATCATTCAGCTAACGGACTCTTACTCGCTTCCTTCCTAAATACCGCCCAAGAAACCTCCCTATTTACACCTGATATATTGACTGAAAAAGACTTGAAAAAGCTCTCATTAACCTGGCTAGATGAATTTGAACAAACTGTCATTATCGGAATGCAGGATGAAATCTATAAATCTATTAAACAATTAAGTTGTGAATAAGAAGAAATAGCCCAATATTTGCAACATTTGGTGGAGAACTTTCAGTTTCAAGAGTTGCTCGATTGGATTGAAACCGCTAAAAAATTTTGCTAAACTGTTTGATCAGCAACGAGTAAAACTCGGTTTTGCCTATGACCTCTCCCTAGCTTACAGCCTTCACTTTTGACCATTCCCTATTACCAGCGCAAAGCGCTATAACTTCAGTTGAGTCAAAACAAGCGTATTTTAATGTGTACCCTAATGGCCCTAGCCTGTAGTGGCTTTGGTTTTGCTGTGGGTGGAAACTTGCAATTTCAATCTAAAATGCAAGCTTGCCAAGACCATTCTTGGGGATTTAGCAAAGTGTGTCAACTTTGGGCAGGGCCAAGTGCTTGGTTGCAAGGCAGTACTACAGGTGCGTGGGTAGGCCTGATTTTAGGTGGCTTTGTTGCTGGGTTAGCAACTTCTAGAGAGCATCAAGAAGACCATCAGCAATTAACAGTAGAAGAAGAAGCAGAACTCAAGCGTGTTTTATCCTCCCTAGAGACAGCAATGACTGGAGTCCATCAGTTCAGCAGCAGAGAGCGGCTGATTCTTGCTTTAGGAATGCAATTGAGTCAAGGTGTCTCCAAGGAAGGTCTGAAGCTACACACCGTCAAGCAATTGGTATCGAGTTTAGAAGAACGTAATCTCAATTCTGGGAAAGGGCTAATTTCAGGAGAGGATGACGACAAGCCAATCTGAGATTATGTATATTATCCAGGCACTCTCCCCGTATACCTCTTTTGTGTGGTTGCCTGGAGAAAAATCGGGACGTATTCACTGCTCACCAAGCGACTTTAGGTTGGGTTTGGCGCTAATATTTGTTTAAGTCCCGTTAGATGGCTGTTCATGAGAGCTAGCTCTTCGCTGTACCGATCAATACCTGAAGCCCATTGTGGGGAAAAAGAATGCTATCGCTCTAACAAGCCTTCAGAAGGGATGGAAAAACTCTAAAAGCTTTGCAGGGAATTGGTTTCACAGCTCTTCAGTTAGAGGTAACCCAGTCAATGCTGAATGGAAGGGTCATATTTTTTTTATGACTCCAGAGCTAGAGAGAATGGAAGCGTTCTTCTTCGCTCTTGAATAGAAAACCTCCGATCGCTCCCTATCTTGTCTATGGAAACTTTCTATGGATTATCTCTTGCCTTGGGCGATCACCCCGATTATGATTCATTCATCAGTGAAAGGATATTAACGCCTTGAGAAAGTGTTAGCAGCACTCTCCCAAGACTTCCCCAACTGTAGACCAAGTACAATTGGAGCAAAATTATAATGGCACAGGTTTTAGTCCCCGTCTATATAGCCCACATTACGCACGACAAAATGTAGTACAACAGTTCGAGCCAGGTCAGTGAGTATTGAAGCTGACCAAAAAATGAGGAACAAAGACTCCTCGAACTGTCATACTAGAGAGGAAATAGATGAAAGTCAACCGTAGATATGTCAGTAGAAATAA
>NZ_JAGHZN010000036.1:0-54766 GCF_017746735.1 Roseofilum sp. Guam
GCAACGGGGACTATCGGGGTTATCAGCTCTGTACCACCAGTAACCGTATTTATCTGTCACCTTCTGACCCGGTAGGGTTGCTCTCATCATGCGATGGGTAAAGTGTCCCGTATCTAGCAGTTGCTTTTTATTGAGTACCCGTCCAGCATAAGGATTCACTTTCGGGTCGAGGAAGAGCTTATCTGCGCTAGCCCGGTGCAATTGCTGCGCCTCATCACGCCCCGATCGGGGTGACTCTGCTAACTTTTCGCCAGAGTGCAGCCGGTAACTAAGCCCGTGCTTCTCGAATTCAATCTTGATGATTTTGCGCTTGAGCAACTGAGTCACTATTTGAGTTGCGAGGTATACCCCGTCAGACATAGACCCATTGCCCATTCGCCTTAGCACTCCCTTGGTTTCTGGAGTCATGGTTAGGGTTGTTCGACTACGGGCAATGGCTTCTTTACGAGCAGCTCCAGGGTGTAAGCCTTCCTTTTGTGTATGCATAGTCAGTGTCACTGTTATTGAGGGTGACGTTCATTATATGCATGATTAGTGTCACTGTGATTGAGGTTGGTTTCGAGGGGTGAAGTTACCCTCTTATCTCTGAACACACGGTGATTCACCGTGTGATAGCAGTTGCGTCTGAAATTAAGAGGATATTTTTAGGGGTTTTGGGAGGGTTTTAGTTTCTCTCAGTTTCCTCTTGGGAACCCCAGCTTCCTCTTGGGAATGCCCTTGGATTTCTCTATGGATTCTATAGAAAACTCTAATTACTATCTAACCCATTTGACCTATTTCTTGCCCCTTACTTTGTTATGGTGGTTTTGTGTTGAATGTGTGTTGAGCGTAGACTCTTAATCTCTTGGTTCAGGGGTGAGAGTCAGTGGTCGCAATAGCTGACCCTGTATAGGTGACCAGGGATTCGAACCCTGAACCAAGAGATTAAGAGTCTCCTGCTCTGCCGTTGAGCTAGTCACCTCAGTGGTTTGAGCGCTGGGCCTAATTATAGGCGATCGCCACCATTAAGGCAACTCTACTGAGGTCGGTTTAGCGATATGGGGCAATCCCCAGCCCAATTTTTCCCGCAGAATGCGGAAGAATTCCGGGGTCTGTAGGCGAATAAACCGAGCCAAATAAGGTGATTTTTCAATGACCACTTCATCTTCAGGAGAGACATAACAGCCTCCATTGCCATCAACCACCATCACTAATTGATTGGGATACACGGGATAAATCGTTACCGGGTCACTGTCATTAAAAACCAGAGCGCGTGAGGCTAAGGAATGGGGACAAATGGGCATCAGTTGCAGGACAGGAACTCCAGGAGTGACTACCGCTCCTCCCGCACTCAGGGAATAGGCGGTTGAACCAGTCGGTGTTGATACGATAACTCCATCAGCAGCCATATCAACCGGGGCATGGTGACCGATTTGAATTTCAAAATGGCACATACTGGTGAGGGGTTCGCGGTGCAGTACCATTTCGTTTAAGCACAGTGCCTCCCACATACTCGGACGTTTGGTGTTGTCTTGCGTTTGAGGAGTATTCTGAGCACGATCGCTATAAACGCGCACCATTAACATGATGCGGTTTTCGATGGTGTAATTGTCGTTCTCCACCTGATCGAGGGCTTCTGAGAGATGATTAATATAGGTTTCCGTCAGAAATCCCATGTGACCGGTATTCACCGTTAACATGGGGATACCGCAGGGGGCCACTTGTCGAGCTGCCGAAAGCACCGTGCCATCGCCCCCAAGGACGATCGCAATTTTCATCTGTGACGTAAAGTTTGGGGGAACCAGATGATCGATGGGAGTATGGCATGTGGGACGATCGGGATGGGAGTATCCCAATATTCCCCCTGCACCTGTCGCCAGTCGCACCGTCCATCCCCGTTGGATCAGTTGTTGTTCTAGTTCTTCTGCGACTCGACAGGCAGTTGGTTTAATGTCGTTGTAAATAATCCCAGCTTCGGGCACGCTAATACCAGTATTGAGAAGGTTTTCTAAATGATTTGTCTAAGGATTGTACTTCAAAGGGGTTGAATCTCGATCGCTAATCTACAGTTTTCTAGGAACGAGATTTAAACGGGCTTCTCCGTTTTTTACTTTTTTGCTTCATTTTCTCGCGCTCGTATTCGACTTCTTTGAGTTTCTTGAGAATACGGCTAAAGTATTCCTGCATATAGGAGTCTAAGGTAGTGATGTCTTTGGGGTCAAGGCCAAATACAGTATAGACTTCATCCATAGGGGCGCTCAGAGGCTTCCCACTGGCTTGAACTTCCGCAAAGGCGAGGCGATCGCTAATATTCCATGTCCATTGGAAAAATTGAGCGATTCGACGAACCCCTCGCAATAAGGCGATCGGCATTCGCGAGACTCTGGCTTGTCGTCCAGAGAGTCTTTCGCATAAGGCAATGATTTCATCTCCACTCCACGCTTTTGGTCCGACAAGGGGAAATGTTCGCCCTTCAGTTTCTGGTACACTCAAGGCCCGCACGGCGAATTGAGCGATATCCTGGGTATCCATATAGGCTACTGGTGAAGATTTTCCCATCACCCAAACGCCCTGTTGGTCAAGGATGGGAATGGCATACTGGGGAATGAGTCCCTGCATGAAGCCGGCTAACTGAAAAATGGTATAGTTCAGTTCTGCTTGTTTCAAGAACAGTTCTGTACAGTGCTTGATAGCCATTAACGGCACTTGGGGATATTGGTCAGCATCCAGAATCGAGAAAAATATGTAGCGTTCAATACCCGCTTCTTTGACCGCTTGAATCAGGGAGACTTTGGCTTCCCAGTCTACTTCTTTCATACTCAGGGAGTCGGTCGGACGGGAGGTAGACGCATCAATGACAGCGGTGACTCCTTGAAGCGCTTCTTTGATACTGTCAGGTTGACACAAATTTCCTGGGGCAAGTTCAGCTCCCCGTTCTTTTAGAAATCCGGCTTTTTGATAATTCCGCACTAAACAACGAACGGAGTGCCCTTCTTCTAGGGCGCGGAAGGTAATCTGCCTTCCTAGTGTGCCTGTGGCTCCAACAATTAATAAAGTCATTGATAATGGATATATATTTACAAAACGTTAACTTTTTATAAGAGTCTATCAGAAAACTTCAAGAATCTTGACATTTGTTCATGATTTTTCTGGCGATCGCCACAGATCTCAGCGATCCACTTCCAGTCCGAATCGCTACGAAGAAGGCGGGGAACTCTCCCCGCCAAGCATGAAAGTGTTACAGCGAATCGCTGTAAACTTGAGTTAAGCTACTTCAGATTAGCCTTCGACGCTATCCTGAATTTTCAGCAGCAGGAAGCCTAAACCTAGGCCCACCATAATTAAACTGGAAGATAACAGTGCAGCATTAAAGATTTCAGCGCCCATGGTTTAAGTAATATCCTTTAAGGTGAATGATCAAGGGGTAGAGACTCAAGCCTAGAAACTTAGGAGTAAGCCTATAGGTTGATTGTAGAACAGGGAATGGGGAATGGGGAATGGGACAATAGCACCATTGAACTGATTCATCTAGAACTTATGACTCACCGTTTAGCAATTACGATGGGCGATCCCATGGGAATTGGCCCGGAAGTTATTTTGAAAGCACTTGCCGATCTCCAGCTTCAGGAGCAGATTCAGATGACGGTGGTTGGGTCTGCCTCCATTTTACAGGAAACCTACAGCCGTTTAGCTCCCCATGGACAACTCCTAGCTAATCCTGACGATTTATCGATTCTCGATATTCCCCTGCCGGATGAGGTAGCCGAGGAACTGAAGTTAGGAGAGGGAAATGGGGCCAGTGGATGGGCTAGTTTTGCTTATTTGCAAGAGGCTATTTCTCAAACGCTCTGTGGCCACTTTCAAGGGATTGTCACGGGGCCAATCGCTAAATCGGCTTGGAAAGCGGCTGGATATGATTATCCGGGACAAACGGAACTGTTAGCGGAAAAATCGAGTACAGAGCAATTTGGGATGCTATTTGTGGGAAGATCTCCCCATACCCAGTGGCAATTGGTTACTTTATTAGCGACCACTCACATCCCTCTGGCAAAAGTTCCAGAAATCTTAACACCAACTCTCCTAAACCAGAAGCTACAATTGTTAGTTAATGTTTTGCGCGACCAGTTTGGTCTGAGTCAACCTCGGATTGCGATCGCAGGACTCAATCCCCATAGTGGTGAGCAAGGGCAACTCGGTACTGAAGAAATGGATTGGATCATTCCCTGGGTGGAAGCGTCTCGCCAAGCCTATCCCCATCTCACTTTAGATGGACCAGTACCCCCAGATACCTTATGGGTTAAACCGGCTCAAGCGTGGTATAACGCCTCGTTTGCTGCCCAGACCCATGATGCTTACCTGGCACTTTACCACGACCAAGGGTTAATTCCGGTGAAAATGATGGCTTTTGATCGAGCAGTCAACACCTCCATTGGTTTACCCTTTATTCGCACATCACCGGATCATGGAACGGCCTTTGATATTGCCGGCCAAGGACTCGCCCATGCTACCAGCATGACCGCTGCTATTCAACTGGCCACTGAACTGGTTTACCAGAAAAGTGTTATTAGTTGATGACTTTTGCAAAATATCTTAATATAATTAGGGGTCTGATAGCGTAAAAATGGAAAAAGTTCTGTAGCCAGGGATACTGAACTTAAGCTAAAATCCAATGGATGGCGATCATCCAATTAATTGCCTATCTTCCCAAGTTCTCATAAACAATCATTCCAAACATCAAGAGGGTGAAAATGCTTCAATCTATCCGTTACTCCTTAGGCATGATTCAAGACGAGGCCCGCAGCCTTGTACAAAACGGAGTAATCAGTCGTCAGCAGCCCATTTATGTTCTTTGTAAATACATTCCTGCCCGTGAATGGGGTTACGTTGAATGTGAATTAGAAAACGGTAGTTTCTTGCTTAGAGACCGGATCGGAGACCTCTTAGGACGTGAAGAATGGGATAATGACTAGATTGGAAATTAGAACAGGGGATTGGGTCAACTCATCCCCTGTTTCGTAGTCCATCTAACTTTCTTCTTGTCGCAACTGTTCTAACTCAGAGCGTAAAGTCGCGATTTGCTCAGTCAGTTCTTCAAGTTCTACTTGAGGATTTGAAGCTGTCGGTGCTTCCAGTTGTTCAGTTATTCCAGAAGAGTCAGATTCAGAAGCAGTATCTGGGGAATTCCCGTTTTGCTTCATCAAATTATCAACAAAATTGCGAGCTTCTTCTTGAGTGATTTTGCCCTTTTCTGACCATTCTCGAGTCAGCTCTTCTAACTCTTGGGTCAGTTTGCGCCAGCTTTCTTCCCGTTTCTGCTCATCTTGCAGAACTTCGGCGAAAGAAGCAGTTGCTCCTAGGGTCACATGGAAGCTTTGTTGTAACAGTTGCACTAAGGTTTCAGAATTCATATTCTTGTTTTAGGCTTGAGGATATGGGCAAGATCTGTGCCCTGATTCTACTGCAATCTTCAAGAATATGTCTGAGCGACCCATTTATCTTGATTCCCATTCGACTACGCCCGTGGATCGGCGAGTGGTAGAGGCTATGTTGCCCTACTTCACTGATCGCTTTGGTAATGCAGCCAGTGTTACCCACGTCTATGGATGGGAATCAGAAGCCGCCGTTAGCCGTGGGCGAGAGATTTTAGCTCAAGCCATTGGGGGGACTCCAGAAGAGATGATCTTCACCAGTGGAGCGACTGAAGCCAACAATCTAGCGATCAAGGGAGTTGCTGAATCGTACTTTAGCAAGGGTCGCCACCTGATTACTGTTACTACTGAACATAATGCTGTTTTAGATCCCTGTGAGTATTTAAAAGCTTTGGGCTTTGAAGTTACCTATCTGGGAGTCAACGCTCAAGGGTTAATCAATCTAGAGGAATTACAATCAGCCATTCGCGAGGATACCCTTCTGGTATCGGTGATGGCGGCCAATAATGAGATTGGAGTTATTCAACCTTTAGCAGATATCGGCCAAATTTGCCGCGATCGCCAAGTTCTCTTTCATACGGATGCAGCTCAGGCGATCGGTAAAATTCCCCTGGATGTCCAGGAAATGAAGATCGATTTACTGTCTTTAACGGCCCATAAAGTCTACGGCCCCAAAGGTATTGGAGCCTTATACGTGCGCCGACGCAATCCCAGAGTCAAGCTCGCTGCCCAAATTCACGGGGGTGGCCATGAACGGGGACTGCGATCGGGAACTCTTTATACTCCACAAATTGTCGGTTTTGCGGAAGCTGTGCGTCTAGGAATGGCAGAACAAGAAACCGAAAGCAAACGCTTAATCGAACTTAGAGAAAGACTGTGGAGCGCATTAAGTTCCCTAGACGGGATTTACCTCAACGGTCATCCGACTCAAAGGCTATCTGGTAATTTAAATATTAGTGTAGAAGGGATAGACGGATCGGCTCTATTGTTAGGATTACAACCTGTCGTTGCCGTATCCTCGGGTTCCGCGTGTACCTCTGCTAAAATTGCGCCCTCCCATGTCCTGTTAGCATTAGGCCGAGAAGAAAAACTTGCCTATGCTTCGGTGAGATTTGGCATCGGTCGATTCAATACGGAATCAGAAATCGATCGAGTTGCCGAACACTTTATTTCCACCGTTACTGCATTACGCAAAGCACTGTAAAGTGTTACCCTCAGCCATAGCACAATCGATCTAGTGAAATGATGTAAATTAGGCAAGATAGCTATGCCGAGAAAAATCCGAGAGTATAAGGCTGAGTTAATTGCATTAGGATTTGTGCAACGCCGTGGGAAGGGAAGCCATCAAAACTGGAAACATCCACAACTACAACTATTAATTACTATTGCTTTTAGAGATGGTCAAGATACACCATTGTATCTAGAAAAACTTTTAAAGAAAGCAATTCAACAATTAGAAGCGATAGAAAGGGAGGAAACAGAAGAATGAATTACCGGTATAGTTTGCTCATCCAATGGTCAGAAGAGGACAAACTCTATCTAGTAACTCTACCAGAGTTTGCTCAGTTAGCCATGCAACCTTGTTCTTATGGACATAGCTATGAAGAAGCGATCGCCAATGCTCAAGAAGCGATCGCGGGTTATCTTGAGTATTGCCAAGAAGAAGGTTTAACCCCTCCAAGTCCAAGTTCAGTTGCAGCTTAAATCTCAGGAGATCGCTAAGTTAACATCAATGGTGAAACAGCGCGTTCGATGGGTGTCAAGATTTCCTAACCATTACCCATCATTACCAGCGCCAAGCGCTACAATCTCTGTATACTCGAATTCATTATCACTAGGTTTTACCAGGGGATAGTGTTGACCCAATCGAGAGAGGGCATCGGCTTCACAATCCGGTTTAGGGGAATGGTAGACTAAAACATACTCTTGTTGAATGCGATCGCCCATTTCTTCCTCTACTTCCCCTCTCCACTGAGTTTTCGTCACCAATACCACAAGCTGAGAAGCCAGTTGAGGCAGTGCTTTCGCCACTTGACGACGATACACTTCATCTAAACTGCCAAAGGGAGAATCCATCACCATCGGAAATGTACTACTATCTGGCCCCAGATGCATATGCTCTTGGCTCCATTGCCTCACCCGATCCATAATTGCGCCAATAAAAGATAAACTCAAAATCTGATTTTCTCCCGTGGACGCGGCTACAGGATGTTCAAATAACGTGGTTTTATCGATCAAGCTTAACTCATACTTTTCACTCAGTTGGGGAGAATAGGGGGTAAACGAAATCTGCTGAAAAATATCCTGAACTCGCCCTTCTAACTCTAGTCGAAACTCCGTATCTAAGCGATATTTCATTTCTGCAATACAGTTAATCGCTTCCACGGCTACCTGAATCCGCTTTTGCGCCAATTGCTGTTTTTTCTCATTGGATTGATGTTTAGCAATTTGCTTCTCTTTTTGGGCGATATCGGCATCTAATAGTTTAATTTTCTGCTCATTGGCTCCCGTTTCCCGCTCCAACTCACTCATCCGTGATTCAGTTTGATCTAAACGCTTTTGCAAACTTTGAATATCCAAATCTGGATAACTTCTCAGCTTAGATTTAACCGTATCTAACTGAGTCTCAATTGCCGACAAATCTTGACGTTTTTGATCCATTTCGTTGCGTAACGTGTTGAGCGTCTTCCAAAATGACTCAGCCTTATTTTCCAGCTCTGAAACCTCTCCCAACAACTTTAAGGCATTTTCCTCGACATCCCCTACTCCTGCCTTATTCATCCACTGCGCGACTAAGGCATAAGCGTGACTCCCTTCAGGCAAATGTGTTCCACAAATACATTGGTGTTGCGCCAGTAGATCTTGGACAAACTGCTGTTTAATTCCCCTAGGCAACTCTCCTCGGTGACGTAACTGCTCCATTAAAGCTCTAAATTGTTCAATTGCTGAAGGTAAAAAAATTGTATAGGACTGACCCGAAATAGTATGCTTTAGCTCTGACTTAAGCTGCTTTAACCTCTCCCTTAACTCTTGTTGTTGCTTTTCTAAATCTGCGCGGCGCTTTTGTAGTTCTTCTGCTCCACTGAGGTTTCGGAGTTCGTTATTTAACTCCTCTTTAATGCGAGCATGGGAGTTCAATTCCTGAGTGATTTCTGCTTGGCGATCGCTGATTGTTTGTCGTTGTTTTTCCAAGTCATCTTTTTCTTTTAAAAACTGCTTCGTTTGTGGATCGCCAATCCGCTCTAATTCCCCTTCCAAACTTTTCTGAGATTCCTTCAAATGTCGAAGGGCGCGATCGAACACTTCTATCCCTAACAATTCCTTAGTCGCTTCCGCAATTTCTCCCTTTTTTTCCTCTCGTCCCCAAGACTCAATCCGTTCCCCATCAAAAAAGAAATATTGATGTAAACTCCTGGGTAAAATTCGTCCAATTACCTCATCTATTGGATAGTCTGTTAACCGCCATCGTCCATCATCTCCTGATATCCACATCGAACACTCAGTCTGACCATATTCTACCGTTTTTCCTCGATGGTAAGCTCGACAAAGCCGCTCAACCCGATAGCGCTGATAATCGTGTTCAAACTGCAATTCTACAGAACATTTAACAGCTTTCCCTTCCTGTGCTTCCGAAAGTGCGCGTTTATTGACCAACTGTTGAGGAGCTGCAAACGCCGCCGTAAACCGTTCATATAAGACCCAAGTAAATGCATTTAATAGCGTTGTTTTCCCCGATCCATTATTCCCGTGGATAATCGTGATATTCTGAGTGCCACTAGCAAACTTAACTTCTGGTGTTTGTCCATAAAATTGCCGGAAGTTACACAGTTTTATCGATAATAATTTCATTAAGGGGTAATGGGTAAGGGTCTTGTGGTATATCGTCAGAGATAATTAGATATGATACTACATAATAGTGGAGAGGGCTGTAAGAAGAATAACATTCAAGGGACTCAGTCCCCGATCTAATGCGATCGGTGGTATGATTCCCCATTCCCCATTCCCTATTCCCTAAATCTAGTTAACATACAATAAGAAATGAAATCTTGTAGCTTGGCATTCCTATGACCTTACCCAACACTGGCAGCGTTCTGGCGACTCTTGCCCAAGTGAACATGATGGGGGCCTTAACCGCGAGGGTGAAAGACCTCCCGGTTAAAGAGTTTATTTGTTTACTCGATTTTATCACGGCTGAATTTCAGCAGTTTTTAAGGGCGATCGAGCTAATCAACAATGAAGCTCTAGAAGCCATGTTGGAACAGATATTAGATGCCCTCACCCTCAAAATTGGGCAAATTTTGGAAGCCGATCGCACCCTGATTTTCTTGGTGAATGAAGATAAGGGGCAGTTATGGTCAAAAATCAATCAACCGGATGCCGAAAAGCCGATTGAAATTCGCTTTCCTCTCCATGTGGGTATGGCTGGTCATGTGGCCATCACTGGAGAATGCTTAAATGTTGAAGATGCCCCGACTCATCCCCTCTTTCAACCCGAACTTGATAAACAAACCAATTATCAAACCAAAAGCCTGCTCTGTATGCCCATTGTTAGCAGTAAAGGGCAAGTTGTGGCAGTGGTACAATTATCTAATAAAGCTGGGGGATTACCCTTTTCGGCTGAAGACCAAGAAACCTTTAAAGATTTCTCCGAATCCATTGGCATCATCTTAGAGACTTGTCAATCTTTTTATATGGCTGCTCGCAATCAACGGGGAGCTGAAGCCCTCTTAAAAGCAACCCAAACCCTCGGTCAGAGCTTGGATGTGGAATTGACCTTAAACTCCGTGATGGCACAAGCGCGAGATTTGATGAAGGCTGACCGCAGTACGTTATTTTTACTCAGCAAAGAAAACCAAGAACTTTGGACAAAAATTGCTAAGGCTGATGGCAAAACTCCATTAGAAATCCGTATTCCTACTAATAAAGGGATTGCTGGTTATGTGGCTTCGACTGGAGAATTACTGAATATTCCGAATGCCTATGAAGACCCCAGATTCGATCCGAGTACAGATCGGCGATCGGGTTATCATACGCGCAATATTTTATGTATGCCGGTGTTTAATTCATCTAAAAAACTCATTGGCGTAACTCAACTGATTAATAAAGAACAAGGGAGCTTTACCGGTTCTGATGAAGAGTTTATGCAAGCCTTTAATATTCAGGCAGGGATGGCTCTAGAGAATGCCCAATTGTTTGAAAGTGTTTTGTTAGAAAAACAATATCAAAAAGATATTTTAGAAAGTTTATCGGATGCCGTTGTCTCTACAGATATGCAGGGTCAAATTGTCACCCTTAATGAAGCCGCGCTAGAATTGTTGGGATGTTATTGGAATTCAGAAGAGACGAAAACTCAAATTCAGGTCTGGGAGTCTAAGTTGATTGGACGTAAGGTTTGGGAGGTTGTCCCTATTGAAAACCTAAAGATGCGAATAGAAGATAGTCTAAAAAATGGTACTAAGCAATATATTCCTGAGCAGGATTTAAAAGTTGGAATTTATCCTCTTCATGGGGATAAAAGATGTTTTAAGTTAGCGATTAAAGACCCAACCGACCCAGATTGGTTTATTCCTTGGAATGATCCCAATGAAGTCAAAATCTCTGCTAAAGATGTAGGAGCAGTCGATCGCAGTATTAATTTAACGGTTAATCCTCTGACCAATCCGAGCGGTGAAGTCAGAGGCGGATTAGTGGTGTTAGAAGATATTAGTCAAGAAAAACGCATGAAGACCACAATGTATCGCTATATGAATCCGGATGTGGTCGATCAAGTGATGGCATTGGATAATGATTCTCTGATGATTGGAGAGCGAAAAGATGTCACGATTCTGTTTTCGGATATTCGTGGCTATACAACACTGACGGAAAATTTAGGCGCTCAGGAAGTGGTAACATTACTCAATCAGTATTTTGAAACTATGGTTGAGGCAGTCTTTAATTGTAAAGGCACCTTAGATAAGTTTATTGGGGATGCTTTGATGGCAGTTTTTGGCGCACCTCTTCCCTTACAGAATCATCCCTGGATGGCGGTGAAATCGGCTTTAGATATGCGCCGAAGATTACAGATTTTTAATGACAGTAGCTTTATGGAGAATCAGCCCCATATTCGTATTGGGATTGGCATTAGTTCCGGAGAAGTGGTATCGGGAAATATTGGCTCTCGCAAACGTATGGATTATACGGTGATTGGAGATGGGGTGAATTTGAGCGCTCGCCTTGAAGGAGTGACTAAGGAATATGGCTGTGATATTATTATTAGTGAGAATACTTATAAGTTGTGCGGCGATCGCCTGTGGGTCAGAGAACTTGATAAAATTCGAGTCAAAGGTAAAAATGAAGCCGTCAGTATTTATCAAGTGATTGGCGATAAAGAAGTGGCTCTAGACTCCCAGCAGCAAGAGGCACTGGAGTTATACCATTTAGGACGCTCTGCATATATTCATCGGGACTTTAGCCAAGCCATTCAGTATTTTGAGCAAGCACAAACCCTCGATCCCATGGATAAAGCGATTACGATTCACGTAGAACGTTCTCAGGTTTATTTACACAATCCTCCCCCAGATTCCTGGGATGGGGTACATACGATGACGACAAAGTAAGACAGCGCTTCGCGCGGTAATAGGTAATAGGGGGGAAAGAGGTATGGCAACTCAAACATTAGTCAAGCCAGAACGTGTTACACAACTTCATGGAGTACGGTGGGAAACTTATCAGGCTTTATTGGTCGATTTAGCAGAATCTTCCAATAAAAAGTTAGCATTTGATCGGGGGGTATTAGAAATCATGGCTCCTTTACCAGAACATGAGATCAGTAAGGGCTTTTTAGGGCGTTTGGTCTGCATAACAACGGAAATTTTGGGTTTAGAGGTAGCCAGTCTGGGTTCGACTACATTAAGCCGTGAGGATTTGCAAAAGGGGATTGAGCCAGATGAGTGTTTTTATATTCAAAATGAGGCTCTAGTACGGGGTAAAATGTCTTTCGATTTTACCCTCGATCCAGTTCCTGACCTCGCAATTGAAGTGGATATTACCAGCAGTTCTTTACATCGGTTAGACATTTATAAGGCGTTGGGTGTAACTGAAGTGTGGCGCTTTGATAGCGAGGATTTATTGATTTATGATCTCCAGGATGGGGAGTATCAAGTGCAGGATGGTTCTCAGATTTTACCAATTTTATCGAAGCAGATCATACTAGATTTTCTAAAGCGACGCTGTGAAATGGGGGAAAATGCTCTTCTGCGTGAGTTTCGGCAAGGATTACAGGATCAAATTGCCAAGAATATGGCGTAATTTAAGATTAGGTGTAGCTTTAATTCTATTCAATTATTTCTTTATGAAATAGGGGCGAACGGCCGTTCGCCCCTACAATCAGGTCTCATTATTGAGAGGATTTGACGAGGAAACCCCTCACCCTAGTTAAGGTTTAATGGGTAACTTCCGTTAAACGCTCTACAGGTGCAACCAAAGCCTTACCATTAGAGCCATTCACACTTAGATCTAAATTCCCGTGATAAGCATCAATTAACAGTTGCTTTAAGTCTGTAATCAAAGGATAACGAGGATTTGCACCCGTACATTGGTCATCAAAAGCCTGATCTGCCACCTGATCTAATTGGGCAAAAAATGCGGCTTCATCCTCTTTAATGAATTCCTTAATACTAGAGGGGATTTGCACCTTGCGCTTGAGATCTTCCACGGCTTGAATTAACAGGGAAACCTTCTCGTCTTCGGTTTCTCCTCCTAAGTTGAGATAATCAGCAATCCGAGAATAGCGCCAGCGAGCATTGGGATATTTATACTGAGAAAAGGTGGCTTGCTTAAAGGGCGCATCGGTAGCATTGTAACGAATGACGTGGGAAATCATTAGGGCATTGGCTAACCCATGGGGAATCTGGAACGTTCCTCCTAATTGGTGGGCAATCGAGTGGCAAATTCCCAAAAATCCATTGGCAAAAGCCATTCCAGCCATGGTGGAAGCATAATGCATTTTTTCCCGTGCTTTGGGTGCATTGGCTCCTTTTTCGTATGCATCCGGTAGATATTTGAAAATGAGGCGAATTGCTTCTAAGGCTAATCCGTTAGTATATTCGGACGCTAACACAGAAACATAGGCTTCGATCGCATGAGTTAAGGCATCAATGCCCCCAAAAGCAGTTAAACTCCTAGGCATATTCAAGACTAACTCAGGATCGACGATCGCCATATTCGGGGTTAAGGCATAATCAGCCAAAGGATACTTAATATGATTGCGGCGATCGGTCACCACTGCAAATGGAGTCACCTCCGAACCCGTTCCCGAAGTCGTCGGAATCGCCACCAGCATCGCCTTCTCACCCAACGGTGGTAACTCATACACCCGCTTGCGGATATCCATAAACCGCATCGCCAACCCTTCAAACTCAATCTCTGGATGCTCATACAACAACCACATAATCTTGGCTGCATCCATGGGAGACCCCCCACCAATAGCAATAATTACATCCGGATTAAAGGTTTTCATCAAGGTCAATCCTCGATTCACCGTATCCAAAGACGGATCGGGTTCCACATCATAGAACACATCATACTTCAGACCAATCTCTTCCAGCGCTTCCTCTAGAGAATTAGTCATCCCCAAATCATACAGAGGCTTATCAGTAACAATAAATGCTCGTTCTTTGCCCGCCAATTCCCGAATCGCCACCGGAAGCGACCCATACTTAAAGTATACTTTAGGCGGAATCCGGAACCAGAGCATATTTTCCCGACGCTCTGCCACCGTCTTAACATTCAACAGGTGCTTGGGTTCCACATTCTCACTAATCGAATTTCCGCCCCAAGTTCCGCATCCCAGGGTCAAAGATGGATCGAGCCGGAAATTGTAAATATCTCCGATCGCCCCTTGAGAAGATGGCGTATTAATCAATACTCTTGCAGCTTCCACCCGGTCTTCAAACCGCTTAATATGCTCCATATTCGAGGTCGCTGTATACAATGCAGCCGTATGACCCCGACCGGCAAATGCAACTAAGCCACGAGCTTTATCCACCGCATCCTCAAAATCTGTCGCCCGATACATCGCTAAAATGGGAGATAATTTTTCGTAGGAAAACGGTTCCTCTGGGCCAATTTTATCCACTTCCGCTAAAATCACCCGCGTTTGCTCCGGAACCGAAAAACCAGCCATTTCCGCCAATTTCTGCACCGGTTGACCGACAATTTCCCCATTCAAGCGACCATTCACCAATACCTTACTGGCTAATTTCTCCCGTTCTTCTGGAGTGACAAAATAAGCGCCCCGGGCAATAAACTCTTGCCGCACTTCATCATAGACTTCATCTTCGACAATCACGGATTGTTCACTGGCACAAATCATGCCATTATCAAACGTCTTACTCAAGATAATGGAAGAAACTGCCATTTTGATATGAGCCGAAGCATCAATCAATGCCGGCGTATTTCCAGCTCCCACACCCAAAGACGGATTACCTGAAGAATAAGCGGCTTTCACCATTCCCGGTCCACCGGTTGCCAAAATTAGCTTAATATCAGGATGTTGCATCAAAGCCTGGGATAAGGGAACCGTCGGCTCATCAATCCAGCCAATAATATCCTCGGGCGCACCCGCTTCAATTGCTGCTTCTAGGACAATTCTCGCTGCATCAATCGTACATTGTTTCGCCCGTGGATGGGGAGAAAAAATAATTCCATTGCGCGTCTTCAAACTAATCAGGGCCTTAAAAATTGCCGTTGATGTGGGGTTAGTTGTGGGTACAATTCCCGCTAAGATACCCACTGGCTCGGCTATTTTCTGAAACCCAAAGGATTTATCCTCTTCGATTACCCCACAAGTCTCCTCATTCTTATACTTATTGTAAATAAACTCTGAAGCAAAATGATTTTTAATCACCTTATCTTCAGCTACTCCCATTCCCGTTTCTTCGACAGCCATTTTTGCTAAGGGAATCCGAGCTGCATTAGCGGCTAAAGCCGCTTTCTTAAAAATGTGATTCACCTGGTCTTGGCTATAGGTGGCATATTGCACTTGGGCGGTTTTCACGCGGGCAATTAGGGCTTCTAGTTCTTCCAGGTTAGTAATCTTAGTTTGACTGACCATACTTGCTCTCTCGTTCAATACTGCAATGGAAATTTCCCCCAAGAGGGTTACTGTATATTAACACCGGATCATCTTGGATTTTGGGGGATATCTTTAGAAAGTCTTAAGTTTTATGGGCTTTTTCTCGAGACTACTTTAATTTATAGATAATAGATAATAAGTAATAGGTTATGGGATATGAATTTTGACGATTTTACGGTATTCCATCCCCGAAAAAACGGATACTTTTACTTTTCACCTTTTGCCAAGCGAGAAGCCCTATACTAGACGATGTTTCCCTGTATTCCAGATTCAATTCAACTGCGACCTTATCAACAACAAGCAGTGACAAATTGGTTTGCCCATCAAGGACGGGGAACACTGAAAATGGCAACGGGGAGTGGCAAAACGATTACCGCTTTAGCTATTGCGGTTCAACTGTATCAATGTATTGGCTTACAAGCCTTAATTGTGGTTTGTCCTTACCGTCATTTGGTGGCTCAATGGGGGCGAGAATGCGAACGTTTTGGGATGTTGCCGATTTTAGCGTTTGAACGTGTACGCCATTGGCAACACGAGTTATCGACTCAACTTTATAATGTGCAAGTCCAGAAGCAGGTCTTTCTCTGTGTGATTACGACCAACTCGACGTTACTGGGGGATGGATTTCAGTCCCAGTTGGCGTATTTTCCTTCAAAGACGTTAATTGTGGGAGATGAAGCCCATAATCTGGGGACAGCCAAATTAGAAGAGAGTTTACCGGCACATGTAGGACTGCGGTTAGCCCTTTCTGCCACTCCAGAGCGTTTTTTCGATCGGACGGGAACGGAGGCAATTTTTAATTATTTTGGCCCGATAATTCCCCCAGAATTGACCTTGAAAGATGCCATTGATCAAGGGGCATTGGTCCATTATTTGTATTATCCGGTTTTGGTGCATTTAACGGAAAGTGAAGCGTATAAATATGCCAAATTAACCACGCGCATTGGTTGGGCTTTGGCTGCGGGGGAGAAATTAGAGGAGAATGAGACGTTAACGGCGTTATTGATTCGGCGTTCCCGGTTAATTGCTAATGCCGAAAATAAACTGGATAAACTGCGAACAATTATGCAACCGCGCCTGCAAACCAGCCATACTCTATTCTACTGTGGCGATGGAGCGCAAGAGGGCAAAACCAGCGATTCTTCAGATCGACAAATTGCTGCTGTTACCCGATTATTGGGGGTAGAATTAGGCTATCGAGTGAATACCTATACCGCTAATACCTCTTTATCTGCACGGGAAGCCCTGCGTCATCAGTTTGAGCAAGGGGAACTCCAAGGATTAATTGCGATGCGCTGTTTAGATGAAGGGGTGGATATTCCTGCGATTAAAACGGCTATTATTCTTGCGAGTAGTCGTAACCCGCGGCAATTTATCCAACGTCGCGGGCGAATTTTACGCCCCCATCCCCATAAGCAACGGGCAACATTGTTTGATCTGATTGTGGTTCCTCCGCCTTTGGATCGGCAAACTTGGGATGTGGAGCGTAACCTGTTGAGGAAAGAGCTACAGAGGTTTGTAGAATTTGCTGATTTAGCGGATAATGCGGGGGAAGCTCGCGGGCAATTATTAGGACTTCAGAAGGAATACGGCCTTCTAGATTTGTAAGATTGGGTACAATAAAGAAGGGTCTTCTGTTGAGTGCTTATGAGTGTTCATTATTCTGATAGTTTTCTAGGGCGGATTTCCCGGATTGTTTCAGCGAAGAAATCCGGATACAAAACGACTTCTACTCGCTCGAATCCAACTCATGATTCAGTTTTAGAACCGCTTAAGCAAGCTTCGCCAGAAGTGCAAAAGGTTGTAAAACGGGTACTGCAAGTGGAAAAGGATAAGTTGCATTTTTCTAGTCCTCGTAATATTAACGATGATATCCTTAAGATTATTAAGGAAGAGGTAAGAGAGGCTTAGGACTTACAGACCAGACTGTGCCCTATCAGAGTAGAGACAAGATACGTCTTGTCTCTACAATGCGCATTTGTAGCAAGAATTTTTGATTTAAGAGGGTTCAGGTTCGGGTAATTCGGTTTCTGGTTCTTCGAGGGTTTGGGAGGCGACTAAACTTTCTTTCAGGGAGCTGAAGGGTTGGGGGAGGTCTTCTAATTGGAAATATTGATGAAATTTAGGGGTGACTTGTAAGCGAAAGGTGCGATCGCCCATTTTTTTGCGTTTACGCACTAATCCCAATTCTACCAGTTCTCCGACATGCTGATAAGCGCCACTGCCGCGCAAGTCTACTAATTCAGTTTGTAAGATGGAACCACTCAAGGCAATAGCCGCTAAGGTTCGCAGCGCACCTACCCCTAACTCAGCCGGAAGTAAATTATGGGTTAGCTCTTGAAACGATTCTCGTAATTGCAGACTATAGCCAGAAGGGGTTTCTAAAACTTCTAGGGCACTATCCCGGTGAGCATAATCGGAAATTAACTCAATTAAGGCTTCTTCGGTATCTTCCTTGCTGCATTGGGCTAATTCAGACAAGTCATTTAAGCTAACGGGTTGACCTTTTAAGTAGAGAATCGCTTCAATTGTAGTGGCTAAACGGGGCATAATTGGGATCTGATAACCTAGACCCTTTAGTCTAACTGTCTTCCGGTTAATTCGACAAAGATATCTTCTAAGTTCGAGGGGCGAACCATTAAACCGGTTTTATCAGGTTGCTGTTCTAGATACTCGTTGGCTGCGGCTAAGTCGGGGAAAAACCGGTAATCCCAGCGATCGCCTTTTTGTTTGACGACTAAGCCTTCTCCATGTTTTTGTCGCAATTCTTCTAGGGTTCCCAGTTCAATTAAATGTCCCCCATCCATGATGCCGATGCGATCGCATAAATATTCCACTTCTTCCATATAATGGGTGGTTAGTAACATGGTCATTCCCTGCTCGTTTAAGCCACGAATGATTTCCCACAATCGCCGACGGGTTTGGGGATCTAGGCCGACAGTGGGTTCATCTAGGAATAAAATATCAGGTTCATGAAGCAGCGCTCTGGCAATTTGTAGACGGCGTTTCATGCCCCCAGAGAGGGTTTTTACCCGGTCTTGACGGCGATCGGCTAATTCGACATACTCTAACCATTGATTAATTTTCTCTTGGCGCACTCGATTCGGAATATGATGTAAGCGCCCGTGAAACTCCATATTTTCCCAAACGGTTAAATCAATATCGACGCTGGTTTGTTGCAATACCACGCCAATTTTACGCTTCACCTGTTGTCCTTGTTGCACCACATCATAACCGGCAACCTCAATCTGCCCGTCGGTCGGTCGGGTGAGGGTGGTTAACATACGAATGGTGGTTGATTTTCCTGCTCCATTGGGCCCGAGTAAGCCAAACATTTCTCCAGGTTGAATCGCAAAGGAGAGGCGATCGACTACCGGAGTTTTGTTATAGACTTTACAGACGTTTTGCAGAGATACCGCAGCACCCATAGGATTTAGTGACTGGTTGAGAAATGACTTAACATATCTTAACAGTTTACAGATTGTGGCACAAGGGGCGATCGCCCATTATTTGCTGCTTCTAGTTCTAGCGGGACTTAGATAAAAATCGGCGCTGATATCTGGCTCAAAACTATACAGAACAAGGTTTTTACCTCAATCGAGTACCGATCCAGTCAGGGGAAGAGTTTTCCTTCGGGTATAAACAGCCATTTTTTAGCCTTCGACCTGATTTCCTTGCCCTAAGTCCATTACAGGTCATTTTAGCTGTTTATTGAGAAGCATCAATTTCTGTAAATTCAGAGTAACTCACGGTCAGTGTTGTCAGATCAAATCGCCAGGTCAATGTATGTATTTTATCAACTGACCAATGAGTACCACAAGTGCTGACACCATACATTCTAAGCACCCAATGGCGATCGGAACCATCTCGCGTTAACTTCAAGCAACCGTTGTGTTGTCTACACTTTTCAGTAAGCGTTTTGAGCTGCCCTTCATGGCGAAAAAAACGACCAGCTATTTGATTCTGGTTAAACGCTGATACTGACAATAGATACAGAATAGTATTGTCGTAAAGAAAGTAGCCAATTTGATAAGATTGCAGATTACGAGAATCTTGATAGTGTTGCCAATGCAGCTCAACGGTCACTAATTCTCCATCTGCACAAGTTCCCCTAAATGTGTAGATTATTTCTGGTCTATTAGGTATTGGTGCAGTATGCGTTGCCAGTTGAAGAGAGTTCCGAATCTGTCTTTGTAACCCGGTTTCTTCTGGAGTAGATGGTAATCCCACTTCAGAGATAGTTTTTGGATCTTCAAGTTGATTCTCTGCCAAGAATTGCTTATAGATTGGAATAGATTGACCTTGGCGAACCAGTCGAGTAATGTAGTCTCGCGCCATATGGTTCACATTAAGTTGATGTTCCACCACAGAATCTCTCAGTTCCCAACAGCTTTTGTCTTCTGAAAACTGGGCGCATTCATACCAATCTGCTAAATGCAAGATCAAATCAGTGAAGGAGTGATAGCGTTTAGCAAAGTTACGATTAGACAGATCATAAGAATAAATAGGACTTGTATCTAAATCTCTACAGTCAACAGCGATCAGTACATCATCTTTATTGCAGAATTCAAATAGAGGAAGGCAGTTTTTAAATAGCTCGGTAATACCCGGTGTATCTTCTTCATACATTTCTCCCAGTATATCCAGATCTTCGTCGATGACTTCGTAATATTTATAGACAGCCAATTCTAGAGAGAGAAAGTTATAGTCGGCAAAGAGAAATCCTTCATGATTATCACCGTCATGCCACTGATAAAGAACGTCAATATCGGCGGGCAATCTGAAAGATAGCGGTTACATAAAATTCTCAATTTCTGAGATATCAAGACGGGGACATAAATCATTAAAGCGATGGGGTGAGTATGTGGCTAGTCGGTTGCTAATCCGATCGAGAGCTTGGGTCAGTTTTGACATTTTTTTCATCCGTAGAGAGTTGCTTAAGCACTTCGACAACATCATTAAAGGTTATTTTCTAGAGAACCTCGTAAAACTCATGTTTTATGTTCTCTAGTATAGGCGATCGCCTTTCTTGCTGATTATGCGAAGCCATGATGCTAGAATCGGGTTACACTCTCTTAGACTACCGAGATCATGGTTAGTGTAACTGTTGAACAAATCCAGCAAGACCCTCTAAAATATTTACACCAAGTGGAAGCAGGTGAAGCGTTAATTATTGTTCGTGGAGATCGACCCATTGCTGAACTTAAACCCATTCAACAGCAACAGGAAGGGTTACGACCTTAGTCGCGATGAAATCTTTAAGATGCTGACTTCTGTAGGAAAAGCTCAAGCGCTGTTTAGACAGTATGTTCCTGAAGGTCGAATTCTTTCTGAAGAGTTGATTGCTGAACGGAGACAGGAGAACAGAGTTGAGTGAAGTCGTTTTTGAGGATCTATTGTATCTTACGACCCATGTAACCAATGATAATTTTTCCTGGGCCTAAGTCTGTGGAAAAATAGAGTCTCCAATCTCCTGGAGTCATTCTGAGATGTAAGCTGAATAAGCGTTCCTTCCCATCAATACATTCAAGGGTGAGTTTTTGTCTAAATTCCTGAAGTCTGGAATCACTTTCGGGAGTTGCCTTACTGGGAATCCATTCAAGATTAAAAGGCCCTTCTTTCCAATTTTCAGCAGCCCTTTCTAATTCATCTAGGCGTTTTCGTAGTTGCTTAAGTATTGCATTCCCTTTTTTAATCTCTTGAATTGCTCCAGCAACTGATTCGCAGAACTCTAAGTGAGGAAAAATGCGATCGCAACAAGTCCAGAGATCGACTCCATCATCAATCTCTATATGATTATCGATCCAACCTTCATGTTCTATTATATGAACTCTGCGACTTGCATGAATAATAGCTACCTGTTTCTCAATAAGACTTTCATTGTCATCAATCGTTCTGATGTCTAAACTTAAATAAGCACAATTCCACATTTTATCAGACAATAAACTGACAGACAAAGAATCAGTAACCCATGCAAATCCCAGTCCTGATGCTGATTGATTCTGGTACAAGAACTCCGATAAATCTATATCCAAGTCATGTTGAATGTTTTCAACGGTATCTGTCCATAATGGTACTTTAGTGGTTAGCGATCGCCAAAACTGCTGTTCTTCACGAGCAACCTGGCGATCGTTTCGCCATTTAGCTACGGGATAGTTCGGAGCAAGTTCGATAACATTGATATCATCTTGCGTATGGAGTATCCGTTTAATTCCCCGTCTTGTCGCTGTGCTGAGAGTTTGAATAAACACAGACATCCATTGTCGTGCTGTGGCAGGATCTGGAGCAGGAGTCTGAAGAGAAAGTTCATTCAACACCATCTCTATCTCCATTTACAGATCTCCTGTGGGTTCCAATAACGCTTCTAAACTTTTGTCCCATTCATCAAAAAATCCATCTGGCCAATTATCGATTCTGCCATGACGATCCATGTTCGGTGATATCACTTCTGTTTGGAATTCACCCCTGGTTTCTTGACGTTGAAAATAATGCAGTTGCACATCATTTGGATCGAGTTTACCACGATGAACAGTTAACCGAATTCCATTTAAAATATGATCGCTATGGGTTTCTACAAGCACCTGAATTCCACAACTTGCAGCTAATGCTATTAATTCACCGATTTTCGCTTGTCCTTTAGGGTGTAGATGGGCTTCGGGATTTTCTAATAAGATTAAAGTTCCTGGTTTTGAAGCCAGTATTGCCACAATAATAGGTAAAGTGTAGCTAATGCCAAATCCAACATTAGTGGCACGATGCAGAACACTCGATCCAGAGGAGTATTTTAAGTCAACGATATCTAATTCTTTACTATCTTGAATCGTGATTTTCGTTCCTGGACTGACCTCTCCCATCCATGCTTCTACTTGTAGCTTGAGATTCAATGATTTTTGAGATGGATGGGCTAATTGAGATTGAATGATATCTTCCTGTCCATACATGGAAAGAAAGTAAGCGGTATATTCACCTTGGCTACCAATTTGCCTATGCTGTAGAACTTGAAATTCTGACATTTCTAGATAGGGACGGGGGCCAGTCCGTTTGGCTTGTAGATAATGAAAGTTATCTCCAAAAAGATTGGTTTTATATACGCGATCGGTTGCTGGATAGGAGTTTAAGCTTAAAATTCTGGATTCAGGATTATGCTGAAAAGACCAAGACCCTTCTATCCCATTTTCCCAAATGATTTCAAAACCGATAAAATTATCTTTTGCGCCTTCAAATAAAGCATCTTGTGCTGTGCCAATACAAACCAAGTCTCCATTCAGGGCCAAACCGGTCTCTGGTAGTAAACCTTTTTGATAAGATTGTCTGAGTAATGCTAGGGATTGCAATAGGGAAGATTTTCCAGAGCTATTCATCCCCGAAAGCAAGGTCATTTTTTCAAAAGCAAGGGCTTGATTTTCAAAGGTTTTGAAATTTTTCAGTTTAATGGATTTGATCATTGTAGGCGAAGCACTTGTACAACTCAATAGACTTCATCATGGCTACCAATATCAGTAAATACAGCCGTTTCTTCCTCTGTAAAGTAAAATAAGACTCGCTCATCATAATCGACACTGAAACTCCAAAAATCTTTCAGTTTTCCAGATAATTTATGAGTTTTCAAGCTCGGAGTAAAGGGATCGATGACAAATTCTTCCAGTTTTTGCCAAAATCTAGCTTCTAAATCAGGATTTCCCTTGATCCGTTTTTTACCCCTATTCCTCAAGCATTTGTTTGAGTTCGCTAATACTTGAGGAAAACTTTAGTTCCCCATGTTGTTCTTCCTGCTGCGCTAATTTTAAATTTTCAGTGATTCGATCGCGGCGTTCCTCACGGATATACTGTTGCAGTAAGAGTTGCATTTCTTCTTTTTCATCCGTAGAGAGTTGTTTAACCACTTCGACAACATCATTAAAAGTCATTTTTGAGGGAACCTCGCCAAACTCATGTTTTATGTTCTCTAGTATAGGCGATCGCTCCCCCGCAGCTCAGACAGAGGCGATCGTGAACTTTTGGGCGATCGCTCCAGGAAGCCTAGAAGTCTAGTTTCTTTATATTAATTAAAATAAAGTGAGAGTAATACTCTTACATTTCTAACGATTTACAACAAAAAAGTGCCTCAAATGAAGGATCGTGCATAAAAGTGCCCTCAAAAAACTGAGTAACTTATAGAGGGTTACATAACTCCTCGCAAATGTACTTTCATATCGGAGTGTCAAACTCATGATTTCTGTAGAGCGCTTAGTCCAAATTTGCTTGGGAGTCCTCCTGGTGGGGCAATTCCCCAACCCTGCGAAGGCGATTACGTTCACATTAGGAGGGCAATACGTTCCAGGACAAGGGCAATTTTCTACGGTTGAGGGCGCTGATACTATTGATTTCAATTCTGGTTTACCCACTGACGGTTTGGTTACCTATTCTGCTAATCCAGATGTAGCGATCGTATCTGGGAATATATACGGGGCTGTTGCACCAGCAGGTGACTCCAGTCCATACCTAACAGTCTCACCATTGGCAGCTACCCCTGTTACTATCGACTTCAGCAAGCCCATTGACTATTTTGGCCTGTATTGGGGATCTATTAATTTATCATCCCAAAACTCGATTTCCTTCTATCATCAAGGCAATTTAGTGAAGAGTTTTATTGGAGCGGAGATTGATGGTTACGCTAGCAACCACTACGTGAATTTCTTCACTAATCCAGGTCAACTGATTGACTCAATCGTTTTATCTTCCCCTGTGCCAGCTATGGAAACAGATAACCATGCTTATCGGTTTGCTCCTGAGCCAGTTGAAGAGCCACAGTCTGTTCCAGAAGGAGGAACTTTGGCGATGATTGGATTAGCAGGTATTGCTTTATTCGGATCTAAGCGCCGTCGCAACAACTAGAACCGATACCTGTAGGGGCGTTTCATGTCCCGAAGGGAAACGGCCGTTCGCCCCTACAATAATCCGGAATTTTAACCAATCAATCAGATTTGTAGTGGACTGTTTCACCTAAAATAGGGCTTTGTTTGTAGTAAGCACGAAGAGTGCTTAAAAGCCTAGCTGGAGAGGGATTGAGCAATCACTACGAACCGAGTCTAATGCACCATTTTAGATGAAACAATCCACTACGAGAAAATAGCGAAGGCATTGGTGTTAGAAGCCAGGTTTCTTGAAGAAACCCGGCTTCTGGTTATCAATTAACTAAACTCTCGCTTCTTCCTTTACTAACTTTTCCCAACCCAAATCCTTCAGGTTATTATTCCGGCGCAGGGGACGAGTGACCAATTCCAAAATATCGCGGGTATTGGTAAACCCGTGGATTTGGGCAAACGTGAATTCAACTGACCACTTGGTATTAATTCCCCGTGCTTCCATCGGGTTCGCGTGAGCCATTCCTGTGATTACCAAATCCGGTTGTAGCTCGTAAATGCGTTGGATTTGATTGTAGTTATCCGGTTTTTCCACAATATTTGGCAATGGCGCTCCCATCTCTTGACAGGTTTTTTCCAACAGGGCTAACTCCGCTCCTTGATAGCGCTTATCCATGTAGGGAATGCCGATTTCATGGACAATCATGCCGCAGCGAATCAGGAACCGCGCTTGGGAAATTTCTAATAAATTATCTCCCATGAAGAAGACCGATTTACCGCGCACCAATTGCAGATAATCTTCCACACTTTCCCAGATTTGCTGCTCCCGTTCTGCTAATCCCTTGGGTTCGATATTGAAGACGGAACAAATCTTTTCTATCCAGGCTCTGGTTCCATCCGGCCCGATGGGGAAGGGTGCGCCAATTAACTTACACTTGCGCCGACGCATTAAAGTTGTGGCCGTGCGGGATAAAAATGGGTTGACTCCAGAGACATAATAGCCTTCTTCTAATACCGGTAATTCGGTATAGCGCTTCGCGGGTAACCATCCGGAAACTTTGATGCCATGGCGCTTTAATTCTAGGGTCAATTGGGTGACAATGGGGTCAGGAACCGAGCCGAATAAAACCAGAGGAGGATGGTCAACATATTCCGATTCTTCTTGTGCCACTTCTTCCTTTTTCTTGCCAAACGTGAGGAGGCGTTGGATGGCGTTGCGCTCTTCTTTTTCTTCGGGTTGTTCCACGGTTTTCGGACAGCGAGCAGCCATGGCTGCAAGTACCGTATCTTCTCCTTGGGTGAAGGCGTAGTCTAAACCATTGGCGCGAGCAACAACGATGGGAATGCCGATTTCTGCTTCGAGTTTCGGGGCAAGACCTTCCAAGTCCATCTTGATGATTTCGGTGGTACAAGTCCCGATCCATACAATAACAGAGGGATTGCGATCGCGCTTAATTTGTTCGCACAACCGCTTCAATTCCTCATAATCGTTCAACTTAGCCGAAATATCGCCTTCCTCTAACTCCGCCATTGCATAGCGAGGTTCGGCGAAAATCATTACCCCCATGGCATTTTGCAGAAAATAACCACAGGTTTTCGTGCCAATCACCAGAAAGAAACTATCTTCAATCTTCTGGTACAACCAGGCGACACAGCTAATCGGACAAAACGTATGATAATTGCCAGTTTCACACTCAAAATTGAGGGCACTGGTTTCCGGTTGTGCAACAGTCATCAGAATACACCTATTCTTTCAATCGGTTAACGTCATAAATCATCCTCTCCATCCGGTAATAAACGAGACACGCCCGTTGGTTGTCCGGGGGAAGCAATAGCGGGAGTTTCTCCATTGGGGTTTAACTCCCGCTCCGGGTCAAAATTTAAACCCAACACATCCACTAAGGCATCTTCATCCGCATTCAACTTGAAGAAGGGAACCATTAAATTGCCCAATTTCGGCTCTAGGGCATTCACCACCCCTAAAATCAGGGCAGAAGCCGGCCTGCGTCCTCCATCCGGGGTTTTGTTGGACTTCACCTCCATTTGCAGAAGCAGCCAAGCTTTATTGGCTTGAAAGTAATCCAGCCATTTTTGGCGAATAGAAGCGGTAAAGTTATCGAAAAAAGCCATACTCACAGCAGTCAATCCAATAGCAAGGGTTTCGTTGAGCCATGATACTGTTTTTCTGGCCGAACTGGGGAGGTTGGCGATGGAGAGATGGGGAGATGGGGGGATGGGGGGATGGGGAGATGGGGAAGATTGCCTGTTCCCTATTCCCTATTCCCTATTCCCTAGCGCAAAGCGCTTAAACCATCATTAGTTCCAGTTCTTCCTCTTCCGTCTTCACTGCTTCCTTGGGAGGATTGAGATAGAAGTCAGAGAGTAGCGAGAACAAGTCGCGGTCTGCGGCATCTTTGGGAACAACTCCTTCAGGACGTGCCAGAATTTGATCGGCAATGTTGAGATAATAGTTGGCAACGGGTTCTAACGTGGGGTCGGTTTCGGCCATTTCAAAGATAGTTTTGCCTTTAACGCGAGAGATGCGAATATCCTCGATTAAGGGCAGAATCTCTAGCACTGGCATGGGAAAGGATTCTACATATTTGTCAATCAGGTCGCGCTTAGAGGTGCGGTTACCGATGAGTCCAGCTAACCGTAGGGGGTGGGTTCTGGCTTTTTCGCGCACGGAGGCAGCAATGCGGTTAGCGGCAAAGAGGGCATCAAAGCCGTTATCGGTGACAATCATACAGTAGTCGGAGTAGTTGAGGGGCGCAGCAAATCCACCACAGACCACATCACCGAGTACATCGAAGAGAATGACATCGTATTCATCAAAGGCGTTGAGTTCTTTCAGTAATTTTACGGTTTCTCCGACAACATAACCGCCACATCCGGCCCCAGCAGGAGGGCCACCTGCTTCTACGCAGTCTACGCCACCATAGCCTTTAAAGATTACATCTTCAGGCCAAACATCCTCGTAGTGGTAATCTTTGGCTTGCAACGTATCAATGATGGTAGGAATCAGAAATCCAGTGAGGGTGAAGGTGCTGTCATGTTTGGGGTCGCAGCCAATTTGTAGGACTTTTTTACCTCGTTTTGCGAGTGCAACGGAGATGTTGCAGCTTGTCGTGGATTTGCCGATTCCGCCTTTTCCGTAGACTGATAGTTTCATTACGTGCTCTCTCCTAAAGCTTTAATAGCTCTGTCTCGATCGCATTATTAACGAAGTTTCGGGGAAATCCAAACGGCGATCGCAATGAATTAAGGTTTAATCCCTTGTTTTTAAGTGTTATCTAACTTTATTACCCTTCTATTGCTTTCAATTCTGGATCAAACTCTAGAATCAAATTTTGGCTAACTTTTATGTCTAATTTTTATAAAAATAGGTTTAATAGACAAAAACACCAAAATAACAGCACTCGCAAAGCCTGATAGGGCATAGCACGATGCTCTCAGGTATAGCCAATCAGCCATTACCAATCACCGATTACCCATGACCAGCACCCAGCTCTATATTAAAAATCATTACAGTTTTCCCCAGACCACTCAAATTAGGCAAAAGATCGGATGACTGCTCTACCTTCCATCGAACAAACGGAAATCATGGTTAACTGTTGCAAAATCGGCGATCGCGCCAGCGATGGGTCGCATTATCACCTCTTCAAAAGTGCGATCGCGTCAGCGATGGGTCGCATTATCGCGCCAGCGGTGCGGAGTATTATCGCCTTCCTCCTCTCCTTGCTCACCCTCTGCGGTGTAACCCTCCCCGCACAAGCGGCTAACTCTAAGCTCGAACAACAAGTGCTAGAGATTATCCGCAACCATCCCGAAGTCATTATTGAATCCGTACAAACCTATCAACAGCAGCAACAACAGTCCCTACAACAAAACCGCCTCGCCTTTCTCGACACCCTCAACCGCGAACCGGAAACTATTATTGGCAACTCTCCCACTACTGGTGCAGAAAATCCCCAAGTCTTCTTCATAGAATTTTCGGACTTTCAATGTCCCTTTTGCGCCCGCGCCCATGATACCGTAGCCGAATTCATGGACAAGCACGACCAACAAGTGCAACTGATTTACAAGCACTTTCCCCTCACCGAACTCCATCCCCAAGCCGAAAAAGCCGCTCAAGCCGCTTGGGCTGCTCATCAACAGGGAAAATTTTGGGCGTATCACGATACCCTATTTGCCCAACAGGATCGGTTAAGCGATCGCTTTTATGAGCAATTAGCCCAAGATTTGGAGTTAGATTTAGAACAATTTCAGCACGATCTGGCGATCGCACCCTCAGCCATTGAACAAGACCGGCAACTCGGCGATCGATTAGGGCTTTCTGGAACCCCATTTTTCGTCATGTTCGCCCCAGGAGAACCACAGGGCAAGGGCGAGAGTTTTTCCGGCGCGATCGAGTTAGAAGAAATGGAGGCAATTTTACAGAACGTCTCTGGATGATAAATACAAGTTGAAGTTTCTAAAGACTACTATGCCAAGCTTGGTAGAATTCAGCATAAGAAAGGCTTTGGGCAATGTCCCAGAGAAGTTGGTAGCAACTTGAAAATCGGTCAAATTTGAAATAGGTCAAAGTTGTTCTCATCTGAATATGAAATAGGTCACCGTTCTTTTCATCGGTTTGGCTATTGAAATGACGTTGCAGACCAGAGACAACAATTTTTTGCTGTTCCTCAGTGATGATGATTTGTCCTAAACTCTCAGCTACCTGCCAACGAATCTCTTCATCCTCAGTCTTTTCCAGAAGTTGGATCAGAGCAGAAATTACCTGGACATTGCCTTGTCCAATTTCCCCTAAGCCCCCAATCGCTTCGTAAAAGATATCTTCATCCTCAGTTTGCATCAGCAGTTGTACCAAAACAGCGATCGCCTCTTGATGTCCGGGGTCAATTTTCCCTAAACTATAAGCTGCTCGGTAACGGGTATCTTTACACTCAGTCTGCTTCAGCAGTTGCACTAAGGCAGCGATCGCCTCTTGATTACCTTGTGCAATTTGCTCTAAAGTATAAGCTGTCCAACAACGGGCATGTTCATCATTAGTCTCCTCCAGCATTTGTACCAGAGCCGCGATCGCGTCTTTATTTCCTGGGTCAAGTTTCCCTAAACTCTCTGCCACTGTCCTACGGGTATCTTCACGGCATTGGGAAAAGTTCAGGAGGTTAGAGAGCTTCTCAATAACTCGTTTTTTATCAGTTTCACTGATAGTTTTTCTTGCACCTATTGCTAGGGCATTGGGAAAAATGTGCCATTCTTGTTTCTCTACATTGAACTGCCCAAACCCCCACGTGACGATCTGCTCAACAATGGCATCGGCTAAGGAACAGGATTTAAACTGACTGATGCCAGCAGCAGGGAGGAAATAGGCACGATATCCATAAAAATTACCATAACACCCATCATCGAAATTGACTAACTTGGCAATAAACTCTTCCTTCTTCTGGTCAGCAACATCTGCACACCCTAACCAGGATAGAATCGCGCACTTTGACTGGGGAGAAAAAATCCGATACTCCTTCCCTGGAACGGGAAAATTCTCATGCTCCTGGGGCAAAAAGTAAGTCCAACCTTCTACTAAGGCTTGCTGCATCTCCTCTGTCTCGGCATCGCTTAAAGTTCCACAAAACTTAGCCAGAGGCTTTTCTTCCCACTTGTTCATCGTCTACACACTCCAGGTATCTTTGGGAAAGTCTCTCATGCTATAATACTCTCATAAACATCTTGTTTTCCTTCTTCTTGTGCCAGCTAAAGATAAATTCCATGCTTCAGTATCTACTGCTTTGCAAAAAAATGGATGGATAATTACCCCCCATCCTTTGCATCTCAAGCTGGATGACATTGAATTTTATATTGATTGAGGAGCAGAACGATTATTGGCAGCAGAAAAAGGAGGACAAAAAATTGCTGTTGAAATCAAATCCTTTTTAGGAACCTCAGAAGTCACTGAATTTCATTTAGCTCTAGGTCAGATCCTGAATTATAAGCTGGCTTTGAGCAAAACCGAACCTAACAGAGATTTGTATCTGGCAATTGCCCAGGATACTTATGAAGAGTTTTTTTGTCGTCAATTTGTACAAGAATCTCTTCACTTCTATGCTGTTAAGTTATTAATCTTTGATTATTTCCGTCAAGAGGTGGTTTTATGGAAAGAATAAATTACTCGGATTTAATTCAAGAAATTCTCAGCAGACATCAACCCAATAATGGGAACAATAGCACAGAAATTCAACTTCTCTTTGATGTGCAACGCCATCACTATCAAGTTGTACATATCGGTTGGCAACAACAGCACCGTGTCTATGGCGTGATTATTCATGTGGATATCAAAGGAGGTAAAATATGGGTACAAAGAGATGGGACAGAAATCGGTATTGCCAATGAGTTAGTTGAAGCAGGGGTTCCCCATTCAGATATTGTTTTAGGCTTCCACGCACCCTACAAACGTGAATTTACGGACTTCGCGAAATCTTGAACAGTACAAGGTTAACTTTGGGCATATCACGATGCTCTGTTTATCCAACCGGATCGGTTAAGCGATCGCTTTTATGAGCAATTAGCCCAAGATTTAGAGTTAGATTTAGAACAATTTCAGTACGATATGGCGAAAAGAGCTATCACATTAGACGTTAAGGGATTTTAAGTTTTGAAGTCAGTTATTGACTAGAGCAACTGTTGGGTCTAGGTTGTTTTGCATATAGCGATCGCGGCTTCATGATTGCTGTGTCCAACCAAAGCACAATAAGGAAAAATCTGATGACTATTGATCCAAAACTCAAAGAACAGGTCCTACAAATTATCCGCCAAAATCCAGAAGTTATTGCAGAAGCATTAGAAGCCTATGAACAGCAGCAACAACAAGCCCAACAACAAAAGTACCTCGCCTTTCTCGAGATCCTCAACCGCGAAGCCGAAACCTTTATCGGCAACTCTCCTACCACTGGTGTAAACAACCCCGAAGTCTTTCTAATTGAATTTTCTGACTTTCAATGCCCCTCTTGCGCCCGCGCCCATGATAAAGTTAAAGAATTCATAGCCAGGAATCAAGACAGAGTGCAACTGGTTTACAAACATTTTCCCCTAAGTCAAATCCATCCTGAAGCCGAAAAGGCTGCTCAAGCAGCTTGGGCTGCTGGTCAACAAGGTCGATTTTGGGAATATCATGATGGTCTATTTTCCCAACAGGATCGGTTAAGCGATCATTTTTATGAGCAATTAGCCCAAGATCTCGGCTTAGACTTAGAACAATTTGATTATAATCGGATGCGTGCCTCCTCAGCTATTGAGGGCGATCGAGAAATGGGTAATCAATTAGGGCTGTCCACGACTCCATTTTTCGTCATGTTCGCCCCAGGAAAACCACAGGGTAAAGGAGAACGTTTTTCTGGCGTGATCGAATTAGAAGAAATGGAAAACATGTTATATAACGTCTCTAATAAAACTTAAAGTCCCCTCTATTAATTGCCGTTTCAGTAGATGCTGAGGAAAAGCGTCTTATCGATCAACTTACATTACTCACTCAGCCCCCCAATCTAAAAGCCGAAATTGATACCATCGTAAATGGGAAGTTGGAGAGCGGCAGCGATCAAACTATCGATTTGGCCAGCCTAACTGGGCCTATCCCTCCTGAAGCAGTGACTCAATTGCTAACAGAACTCATTCAGGAAGGAAAAGAATTCTTGAGCAAGGTTTACCCATCAAGAGCAGAAAATCCAGATGATGTTGAAAACTTAGCTTGTCATGTCTTATACTATATGAGTAATAGAAACTCACAGTTGTTAGATCGTGTTCTGAAAGAAGATGATGGCCGTATGGATGCCAAAGAAATTAACTTGAAGAAACAACTCGGTTTCTTAGTTCAGAAAGTCAAATTTGATGAATTAGAGCATGAAATTCGCCAGTTAACACACCCTAACTAACTTACCTCTATTCGCTATTAGAATGAGGTAAGTTAGGAGAGGCAAGGGGCTGGAGGCCCCTTGTTATAGGCTATTGTTAATTAATAATTGATACACTCGTCCCACCATATCCCCTGCCACCACCGTACAGCCATCCGGGGCAATGGCGCAGCGCAAGATAGCTGCCTCCGCCACAAACGTCCCTAGCACCTCCCCGGTTGCTAAGTCCCACACCTTCAAAGTTTTATCTACAGAACCAGAAACCACTCGCCGTCCATCCGAGGTCACCGCTACCGCTCGTACCCAGTCCTGATGAACCGTAACCGTAAGCCTCTCCTCCCCGGTTACCAAGTCCCACACCTTCAAAGTCGTACGATCTGAGACTGAAACGGCACATTTACCATCCGGGGTTACCGCTACCGCTTGTATCCAGTGACTATGACCGGTCAAGGTATACAGTTCCTCCCCAGTTACCAAGTCCCACACTTTCAGGGTGCTATCCATGGAAGCAGAAACAGCTCGGCGACCATCTGGAGTTATGGCTACAGCAGGTATCGAGTGATGATGACCGGTCAGGGTGCGCAGTTCCTCCCCCGTCTCCAAGTTCCACACCTTTAGCGTCTTATCCATAGAACTAGACACAGCTCGCTGTCCATCGGAGGTCACCGCTATAGCTTGTACCGAGTCCTGATGACCAGTCAGGGTATATCGCTCTTGTTCCCTCTTCAAGTCCCATATTTTGAGGGCATTATCTATCGTAGCAAACACGGCTATCTGCCTATCTTGGGTCACCGCTAACGCTCGCACCCAGTCCTGATAACCTCCATCATCCGTCAAGGTATGCAGTTCCTCCCCTGTCTCCAAGTTCCACACCTTCAACGTATTATCCATGGCAGCGGACACAGCTTGTTGACCATCTAGACTGACGGCTACAGCTTGTATCCAGTCCCGATGACCCCTGAGCGTCAGTTTCTCCTCGCCCGTTGCTAAATCCCACACCTGTAACGTGTTATTATCTGCGGCTGAAACCGCCTGTTTCCCGTCTGGGGTCACGGCTAAGGCTTGCACCCAGTCCTGATGATCCGTCAGAGTAAGCTCTTCTTCCCCCGTCTTCAAGTCCCACACTTTCAGCGTTTTGTCCATTGAACTTGAAACCACTCGCCGCCCATCTGGAGTCACGGCTACAGCATTGACCCAGTGATCGTGACCCTTAAGCGTAAGCCTCTGTTCTCCCGTCTTCAAGTCCCACACTTTCAGCATCTTATCCATCGAACCCGACACCGCCCGCTGTCCATCCGGGGTTACGGCTACCGCTTGTACCGAGCCAGAATGGCCCGTAAGTGTCAGCAGTGCGTTTCCCGTCTTCAAGTCCCACACCTTTAGCGTATTATCCGATGAACCCGATACCGCTCGTTGTCCATCTGGAGTCACGGCTACCGCTTTGACGATGGAATCATGACCCATCAGAGTAAGCAGTGCCTCCCCTGTCTCTAAGTCCCATACCTTCAGAGTCTTATCCGATGAACCCGACACGGCTCTCTGCCCATCTCGCGTTACCGCTACAGCCTGTATCAAGGAACGATGACCCGTAAGCGTCAGGGTCTCCTCTTTCGTCTCCAAGTCCCACACCTTCAGGGTCTTATCTGATGAACCCGACACGGCTTTCTGCCCATCTCGCGTCACGGCAACCGTATTCACCCAGGACTGATGACCCCTGAGCGTACACAGTAGGGCCCCGTCGCTGGAGTCCAGGCAGGGGGCGAGGGGACGAAACCAGGTTTGAGTCTGTCGGTCTTTGGCTTGCTGTAAAAGCCGCTCTACTTTTCCCCCACCCCGATAGTGGGGTAAATAGCGCCCTAGGATGGGTATCTTTTGCCAAAAGTATTGATACTCATGCTTTTTCATCTGCTTCAGGTTGAGCAACCGCCCCCACAACTGACTGGCGAACTGTTGCTTATCCTGAGTTAGCACCTGGGCGCTCAGGCGTAACGCTTTCTGCAAACGACGGAGAAATCGATCTTTGTCTTGAACTCGATCAAAGTCGAGCAAGAGTGCCTGAATATCTGTTGCCTCTAGCTTTGGCGACAACCAATCAAAATCTCCTAACAACTGGGCGAAGGCTTCTTCTTCCTCTGCTTTCTGGAAGTGATAGGCTGCGTGCTGATACAAATATGTTTCCCCTTCCACCTGTGCCCCTTTCCAGGGAAACCGCCCTTTGGCATAACTGGCTAAAAATTCCCGATGGACTTTGGCTTTATCCTGAAGCTTTTCCTGGAGATAGTTCCGTTGCATGTCATGGAGCCACACCCATCTGTGGGGGGACTCTCCCTCTACAAATACGAGTGCCCTTTTTTCCAACTGGGTTAACTGCTGCTGTAGTTGAGATTCTTCTTTGTGTCCTTTACGTCCCCACAACTTCACCAGCGCTGCTTCGGATATTTTCGCATCTGGCGGGAATATGCCTAACTCTAGATAAGCGTCTTGTTTTTCCTGCTCCAAGTTCTGGAGACTGACCGCTATACATTTCTGTATGGTGGCAGTGGTGTCGGCCGGATCGAAACCGTCTTCGTCTCCACCTTGCAGTGCCCTCAACATATACTTCCAAAGGGTTCCATCTCCCACTTGCCCTCCAGCTAAGGCTAGGGCTAAAGGTAACTGTCTGCATTCTTGCACGATCGCACTCGCTTCTTCGGGCAACTGTTCCTTGTCCACGTTTGCCCAGTTCGCCAACAACTGCAAGGACGGGTCGTCATCCCACTTCTCTACGAGATAACCTTCGGCTCCTAACCCATCAACTAAATGGCTCTCCCTGGTGGTGAGCAGTATCTGGCAGTTTTTTCCCAACAGCTTGTGCCACCGCTCTACTTCGGGTTGCTGCTTAACCTCATCGAGTATCAACAAACAGGACTTATCCTGTAATAGCTTTGACAGATGCGCTTTCCACTGAACTTCTGTTTCTTGATAAATCTTAGACCCTTCTAAGGCTTGTGCCAATTGTTGATAGAGTTCTATGGGTTTCCGTGTTATCCCCATGGGTAACCACACCACCCCATCTACAAACTTGCGCCGCACTTCCTCATCTTGTGCGATCGCCACTGCCAGAACGGTTTTACCCATGCCTCCCTTCCCCTGCACGACTAGAATGCGGCTGCTCCCCAAGAGATGCTTCAACTGTTGCACCTCCTGGGGACGGGCTACAAAGTGGGGGGGCAGTTTGGGGACAGTATTCACTGACTGCTCATTGAACTGGATGATACCTGTACTTTTCATCCCTTCTCAACTTATTAATGACTCTAGCTATAGGGTAACTAGGAAAGTGGCTAGTATATCATTGTACAGCATTTCCGAAGGCACTCTACATCAGGAAATTCCAGAAACTCCTAGTCCTGTGGGCGATCACGATGGGTCTATTGCTATGATGGCTCCAGTGCAGATCGGACGGTAAGGGTAGGAGCATGGTTGAAAAACTGATGGGTACGGAGCTATCCACCAAAGAGCTAACCTTTCAACCGGGTTATGGGGTGGCTCAGTTTGAGGTGAAGGTTCTTAACGAGGGCGATCGCTTTGCCAGTTTTCAGCTAGAGATCCTAGCCGCTGGAGTCGATTCCAACTCTGAGCGCAGTTGGTACACCCTATCCCCAGAAGTTAGCACAAAGAAACCGCCTGGAGATCTTACCCGGTTTATCGTGGAAATTTACAGAACCCCAATTTCAGGGTTCGTGGGCTTGGTGAATCTTACCATCCGCATTTTTTCCCTGGAACTGGGAACTGAAGAACGACATATCCTACGCTTGCGGGTGGAAAAGGGTATCGGTGAACTGGAACTCAAGGCTGAATTGCCTAACTCTACGCTCAAAGGCTATCCCAACAGCGATTTAGAAATACCGATCCGGCTCTATAATCCCGGTCATAAAGAAATTACCGCCCTAATGACGGTCTCTAGTTCCTATTCCTGGTTAAATCCCTCTCCTACACCTGTAAGCTTGCCCCCAGGACAATGGAGCGATCGCAGTTTAATCTGTCCTGTGCCTGATGTTGAAGAGGCGATCGCTGGAATCAACTATTTAGCTAATCTTAAAATTACCCATCCTGATGGCCCCCCCACCCAACTGCAAGCCGTCATTGAAATTTTTCTCCAAGGTGAAATTCGCTTTGAAATTCCTCAACCCGAGCAAACCCTTCCTCAAAAACGTCGTTGGTTGCCCTCCTGGAAATCCGATCCTATAACGTATTCCTTACCACTTCTAAATCAGAGTAATCAACGCTATCAAACCACTATCGATTTACCCCTAGAAGAAAAACCCAACGCCCGAAACCGACTGCAACTTGAATTATTGCCCCCAGAACATACCCTGAACCCAACAGAAACCCAAACCTTTGATTTAAGGGTAGAAACAAAACGGCCGTGGTTGGGATGGGTTCAGGAGCGCCCGATTCCCATTGAAGCTAGGGCTGTGCCGGTAGGAGCGGCTTCACGCCTCTTGCCCTCTTCCCCCCAAGATGTCGGTGAACCTGCCCCAACACCCAAGGGCCCGACACCCAGCCGTGTCCCTTTAATCGATCCCCAACAAACCCTGATTCTCAGAGTCTTTCCCATTATTCCTCGATGGTTACAGGGACTATTGATGGTCGGCTTGGCTTGGGTGTTCTGGTGGTTCATTCATGGACAGTATTATTATATTCATCACAAAGGTTCGGTCATGACCGTACAACTGAATGGATTAGGCGATCGCCTATTAAGTGGTGGCATCGATCAACAGGTCAGAGACTGGGTCATTGAAGGGCAAAAATTAGAATTTATCGATGTTCGTGCCCAGGCCGATAAAGCTGTTCGCACCGTTAAATATCGCCCGGTCGATAATAATCAAATGGTAATGGGTTTAGAAAATGGAGAAATCCAACTGTGGGATTTATTATCCTATGAAGACGTTCCCGTGCGATCGCTGGTTTATCAAAAAGACGACCGAGTCATGGATCTTGAATTCACCCCCGACTCCCGCTATTTATTCAGCGGTCATGGCAGTGGATTAGTGGCCAAATGGTATGTTGGCGCAGACTTTGAGGAGATACTAAACGTTAACGAACCCGAATTAACGAAAACCTTTGAATTTGCCGTTTCCGATCTGGCATTTGTTGGCCAAGGTGCAGAAACCCTAGCTGTTGCTGGTCGGTATAATCAACTCATCCTCTGGAATACTCAAACGAACTCAACCCAAACCCTAGATATTTCCGATCCAAACACGACTACCGGTCAAGATAACTACATCACCAGTTTGGCGACTGCTGAAAAGCGTCCCTTTCTCTTAGCTGTTGCTGATAATCAAGGCAGTATTAGTATTTGGAATTTACGCCCTTGTCTAGAACCGGGTTTAGGCGCAGGAGTCAATCGGACTTGTGAACTGCTCGATCGCTGGGACAATAGTCATAACGGTGAAGCTGTGCGCTCTATCGCCTTCAGCGCCGATGGCGGATACCTCGTCAGTGTTGGTGATGATGGGGTGCTGATGCTATGGCCCCTAAGAGATACGGGAGAGCGCTTAACCAAATATCTTAAAGGAAAAGCGATCGCCAACCACTCTAACTCCCTCAATACCGTAGACTTATCCCTAATCCCCTCTCGAAAAGACCCAACCGGTTCTCTAGTGCAAATCGTCACTGGAGGCGATGATGGCAAAGTTAGACTATACCTGATGAACTCGATTAGGAATTAACAGTTGGGGGGATGGGGGCACGCTTCCTGAGCAGAGTCGAAGGGAGCGCAGATCGGGGGACACGGAGACGCGGGGACACGGAGACGCGGGGACACGGAGACACGGAGATGACCAATTACCAATTACCCATGACCAATGACCAGCGCTCTGATGGAAATCAATCCCTGAGCGTGATTACCAACCCATCAGGCGATAGTGTCATTTCGGCTGGGGAAACCTTTGAATTGCGCGTCACCATTGGTAATCAAGGATTCCAAGGGGCGATTATCGATCTGTTTATTGATGATTCTTCCGGAGCACTCAAATCCTGGTGTCTGAACCCCTATGAACGGTTTGCCCTCAGCTCGGGGAGCAGCAGCGAGGTGGTGTTTTCCTTCCCCATTCCTGTAGAAGCGATTCCCGGTCACTATACTTACTTAATGGTGATTGATGCACCCAAGCATTATCCCGAAGAAACTCCCATCCGTCACCAAGCAACGCTACAAGTTCTTCCTCCCATTCAAGAGGCAGTTCAGTCCAATGATCCTACATTTGCCCTTACTCCGGTTACCACCCCCGAAAAACCCGCCCCTCTACAACTGGGTCAATCGCTGATAGTGACGGTTTTGGTGCATAATCGCTCTAACCGGGTCGATCGCTTTCGCCTCACTTGTACTGATTTACCGGAACTCTGGTGGGAAGTCCATTATCCAGAAGGGATTAATGAGTTGGGTTTGGTGATTATTCCTGATAATCTGGCCCTCAACCCAGGAGCGAAAGGAGAAGTTACCCTAGAATTTCGCTTCCCGGTGAATACGAAGGCTGGCCGTTATTTACCGACTCTGCGGTTAACCGGGGAAAATAACCCAGATTTGATTTTATTAGATGTGGTCTATATCGAGGTTTTGCCTCGGTATGATTTACGGATGGATTTGCGGACGTTAGTCGGTAAAGTACGTCGGGAAGCAGCCCTATTTCAATTGCGTCTACAGAATGAGGGGAATACTCTACGACAGTTACGACTTACGGTACGAGAAGACCAAGAACGCCCGATTTGTGTGTATCAGTTAAATCCCGATCGCCTGAAATTGGATCAGGGAGAGCAATGGCAAGTTGATTTAGATGCAAAACCCGGCCCCTGGTGGCGTAGACCTTTATTCGGTCAGGGAAGAACCCTCAATTTTTATGTGGAACTGACGGATGATTATCAACTGCCCTTACCTACCGATCAGATTGAGGGGACTTTCCTGTGGCAAGCTCGCCCTTGGTGGCAATTGCTGTTAGGGATTTTAGCTGGGTTAGGGTTATTGGGGTTATTCATTTTTGCCCTGTGGTGGCTGTTTTTCAAACCGCCTGCTCCGCCCAGAATTGAAGCATTTAACTCGGTTTCCCCGTCCTATTCGGCCGCGAATGATGATTTTATTTACCTCAATTGGGAAATTCGCCATCCTCGACAAATTCGAGGTTTGCAGATTTTAGGCCGATCGCCCAATGGTAATGTTACCAGTATTCCCGTTTCCTACGATCTGAGCCGGGGCTTACCAGAAAGTTTGCAAGAATTCTGTACGCGCTCTTGGCGCAGGTTAGTCTGTGGAAATATTCGCACGGATGCCCGCGAACCAGGGGATTATATTTTTGAGTTAAAGGTGACTCCCAAACGATCGCGAGTTTCCCCGATTATTGCTAAAACGAACCGGATCGCGATTTCTCCCATTCCTCTACCCGAAATCCTCGAATTTAAAGCAACATTAGCCCCACCGGATGCAACAACGGTTACCGTCAGGGAGGGTTCACCAACTGTATCCTCTTCCAATCCACCCAACTCCCAAAATACCACTAATCCACCCGCTAACAATCAGACAAACACGATTGAACTCAGTTGGCAAATCAGTAATCCTAGTGCGATCGCCCAATTGGGTTGGATCGGTCGTAACCCTGATGGAGTCGTCAATAGCGAGGAACAGCGCACCGATCTAGACTCTGGATTACCCGATGATTGGCGCAGGTATTGTACTTTTGACAATCAAATCGGGTCACTGAACCCAGTGGAAGTGTTAAGCTGTGCGGGTGTTCCCGTCACTGTAGACGAGTTTGGTAACTATATCTTTGAACTGACCGTTATTCCCGATCCGCGCATTGAAGGAGAAGCCCAAAGTGCGATCGCAGATGTGATTGAAATTAAAGCACCGGAACCGCCGAAAATTATCGAATTTCAGCCCACCCAACCTCGGTATGAAGTGGCAGAAGCGGAACCCATTCAATTGAATTGGGCGATCTCCAATTCCGATCAAATCGAAGCCTTAGTCTTAAAGGGGCGATCGGCTGAAGGCTTTGTTGCCATGCCAGAAATGCGTTTTTCCTTCCATCAAGGACTCCCCGAACCCCTAAAATCCATTTGTGATGTCTTCGATCAGCTCAATCAACTCCGCTGTCGGAATGTCACGATCCCCCTCTCCCAAGGTGGAAATTATCAATTTCAATTAGGTGTAATTCCCAAACGCGGAACCGGAGAAATTACTCAAACCGAAACCACTGCCACTATTGCCCTAGTTCCCCCTCCGCCTCCTCTTCCTCCTCCTTCACCTCAAATCCTACAACTGCAACCTGGGCAACCGACCTACAGCGAAGAGCAAGGAGAAGAAATTTTACTCTCCTGGGAAATCGAAAACGCCGAGCAACTGCAAGAGGTGCAAATCATCGGTCGGGATACGAGCGGAATTGCCCGGGTTCCAGCCCGCCGTTATCGCTTTGATAGCGGCATCCCTGATGTCCTACAACCCTATTGCATCCTAGCTGGACGTTTGGTTTGTCAAAATGTCCCCACTTCTGCCCGTCAAGGGGGAGAATATATCTTTGAAGTGAGTATCTTCAATAAACAAAATCCATCAGAGGTCAACGACAGACAACAAACAGAAGTGATTCAAATCTTGCCGCGTACTTATCCCCTGGCCATTACCGACTTTACTGTGAATGGAGAAACTGCACCCCTGCGAGTCGTGGTTACCTTGCAACCGGAAACCCGACCCGATCCACTTAATTTAACTTGGACTGTAATCGGTGGCCCCGATACCCGTGTCGAATTACTCCCCTCCCCCGGTACTGTAGCCTTAAGCGGTACTCTTGCCTATCCCATTAGTCCTCAACCCGGACAAGAAACCCTCACCTTAACGGTCACTGGAGGAACTGGGAAACAATTACAACGCACGTTAGTAATTGAAACCGTACTTCTACCCCCTTCTGAGACTTCTCCCTCTCCTCCTGGCGATCGCCCCCTACCCGCAGCACCGGATGGTTTATCTCCTGCTGATTTGCCCCCACAGTTTGATTAAGACGAGGGAATAAGAAATAGGGAATAAACCAGAAAAAATCAGTTTTACCCTTTACTAGAACCGTCCGCAAAAAAGGCTATAATCCCAAAATATAGAACTATAGTGTAGGACTTATATGGAATGGATCGGGGCTAGATTTACTGCGTTTAAAAGCTTTTGGATAGTCGGTAAATTATATTGGTGGGAATCTCCAGACCGATGGGAAGGATATAGCTTGGTTATATTAATGCTTATTTTTCTCAGTCTAGATTCTTTTATGGCAGTCAATCAACTTAAACAGCAAGGAAACTTGATGACTGCATTGGTTGGTTTAGATGTTCCAAGTTTTTGGAGATCTATATTTTATTATATGCTTTTTTCAATGTTGTTAGCAATAATGATGGCGATTTGGAGGTATGTGGAAGATAAAGTTCGTTGGTATTCTAGAAGGTCATTAACTGATATTTATCTCAAAAAGTATTTTGAAGATATGAATTTTTATAGAATCAATGTTTTCACTGTAGAAATTGATAATCCGGATCAACGTATTGCTGAAGATATCAAAGATTTTTGCCATCGGTCTGTGACTGTATTTAGACAATTTACGCGATCATTCCTTAACTTGTTTGGATTTATTATTTTACTTTGGAATGTTTCTAAATTGTTGGTTATAGTGATAATAGTCTATTCTATTGGCGGCTTATTTATTACGGTTTTCGGTTTTGGAAGCATTTTGATTCCCATCAAAAAAGAACTCTTAAAAAGAGAAGCTGATTTTCGTTTTAGCTTAGTCCGAGTCAAGGAAAATTGCGAATCAATTGCATTTTATAATGGATTCACAAGAGAATACGAACAGCTAAAAATATTTTTCAATAAAGTCTTATCCACTTACGATCGAGTAATCAATTGGGAAAGGAATTTAGATATCTTTGAAAATCTCTATGAGTATATTACATGGGCTTTACCAGCATTGTTTATCGGCCCCAAAATTTTAAGAGGAGAACCAGGAATGGAAGTGGGAGCTTTACAAGAAGCATTAGGAGCTTTTAGAAGAGTCTTTAATTCTTTGAATGTGATCATTAGAATGTTTGAATTTCTGACCAATTTCATGGCAGGAATTGAACGTTTAGAAAGTTTTGCTAAAGCACTAGAAGAAAAAAGGGAACAAGCCATTGACCAAAATCCGAGAATTACGATGATTGAGGAATCGCAACTGAGCTTCAACCAGATTACTTTGCAAACTCCCAATTATCAAAGAACTTTAGTTAAAGACTTATCTTTGCAAGTCCCTAGCAGCCAAGGACTCTTAATTGTCGGTCCAAGCGGTTGTGGCAAGAGTTCTATTTTACGAGCAATTGCGGGTTTGTGGGATTCTGGAACCGGTATAATTTACCGCCCACCCTTAGAAGAAATTCTATTTTTACCCCAACGTCCTTATCTGATTTTAGGCTCTCTTCGCGATCAACTCCTCTATCCACGCACTGATCTGAATATTCCCGATCGCCAAATTTATCAAGTACTCAACCAGGTTAACCTACCTAACCTGGCTGAAAAATTGGATAATTTAGATCGGATTGAAGACTGGCATTCCATTTTGTCTATGGGAGAACAACAGCGCCTAGCTTTTGCCCGTTTGTTACTGACTCAACCCCGGTATGCTATGTTGGATGAAGCCACGAGCGCTCTAGATATCCACAATGAGCAAATTCTCTACAAACATTTAGAAGCTCTATCGACCACTTATATCAGTGTGGGACACCGCCCCACTTTGTTACATTATCATCACCAAGTTTTGGAAGTCATGAATGATGAGACTTGGCGACTCCGTTCAGTACAGGATTACCAGTTCAAAGATTAGGGGACAATGCTTTGCGCTAGGCAATAGGGAGTAAGATCGGAGGATGGGATTGCTCCTGGCTATAATGAAAGATCTCGAACAAGCTATCCATGCCGCTTTCCAATAGTTGTAAACACTATAGTACCCAGCGCTATAATAGCCCGGAGAGTCGTTAAGCTACACCGAGAGCCTTGAGCATTGACCCTGATAGGCTTGCCCACTCCATAACTCGTAATCAATTTTTAATTGTTAATTGTTAATTTTTAATTTTTAATTGAAAGAGCCGATTAATGTTTTTAGGGTAAATAAACCTATGGGTCGTGCCAAAAAAGTTGTCTTAGCCTATTCTGGAGGTGTAGATACCTCCGTTTGTATTCCCTACCTGATGAATGAATGGGGAGTGGAAGAAGTGATTACGTTGGCGGCGGATCTGGGTCAGGGGGATGAGTTGGAACCCATCCGCAAGAAAGCGCTTGATTCTGGAGCCAGTGTATCCTTGGTGGCTGATGTGACGGAAACCTTTGTGAAAGAGTATGGGTTTCCCGCCATTCAAGCCAATGCGTTGTATGAAAATCGCTATCCTTTATCGACGGCTTTAGCCCGGCCGTTGATTGCTAAACTGTTGGTGGAAGCAGCTCAGGAATATGGGGCAGATGCGATCGCCCACGGATGTACTGGTAAAGGGAATGACCAAGTGCGCTTTGACGTTGCGATTGGCGCACTCAACCCCAGTCTGAAAATCCTGGCTCCTGCACGGGAATGGGGCTTTTCCCGCGAACAAACCATTGAATACGGGGAAAAATACGGCATTCCTGCGCCCGTTACAAAGAAATCTCCCTATAGTATTGACCGTAACTTATTAGGAATGGCGATCGAAGCCGGCGTTCTGGAAGACCCCTATGCAGAGCCTCCAGAAGAAGTTTATCAAATGACCAAGGCGATCGCCGATACGCCCAATGAACCGGAATATATTGAGATTGGGTTTGAAAAAGGTCTACCCGTTTCCCTTAATGGTCAGGCGATCGACCCAGTGGCTTTAGTTACCCAACTCAATCAAATAACCGGAAACCACGGTATCGGTCGCATTGATATGATTGAAAACCGTCTCGTGGGGATTAAATCCAGGGAAATTTATGAAACCCCAGCTCTCTTAGTCCTCATCCAAGCACACCGGGATTTAGAAAGCTTAACCCTCACTGCTGATGTGACCCAATATAAGCGGGGAATTGAGCAAACCTACAGTCAATTAGTTTATAACGGACTCTGGTTCTCTCCTTTGAAGGGGGCGTTAGATGGTTTTATCGCCAATACTCAAGAACGAGTCACGGGTACAGTACGAGTAAAACTGTTCAAAGGTTCAGCCACGGTTGTCGGCCGCAAATCTGACAAGAGTCTCTATAGTCTAGACTGGGCTACGTACGGCGAAGAAGACGTATTTGACCATAAAGCGGCTGAAGGCTTCATCTATATTTGGGGACTCCCCACCCGGTTGTGGTCTCAGCAAACCTAGAGTGAGAAGTGGAGGGATAGGGGAACACGAAGATGGTCTGTTCCCTATTCCCTATTTCCTATTCCTATTCCTATTTTTTCGCTGTCCGAGCCATATCTAAAAAGCTTTTCATGTTGGCTCCAGGACGACGGCGGCTCATGCTTGTTCCTGTATTCATGTACTGGGTTGCAAACCCTCCTTCTACAACAGGTCGAGCTGGTTTTGCTGGAGCAACTGGTTTTGGTGCAGGAGTCGGTGCAGGGGGGGCTTCCTGTTTCACGACTTTCTGTTTTGCTTTGATGGAAGTTTTGGTTTTCTTCGGCGCTGGAGCAGGAGCTTCAGGAGCTGGGGCAGGAACTTCAGTAGCTGGGGCAGGAGTAGCTACCGGTTGAGCCTCCGTTTTTGGAGTCTCATCAAACTGAACTTGAAAGTTATCTTTTTTGCCACCGAGTAAATTTTTTAGAAATGCCATAGTTAAAAATACTCCTAAGAGTTCTAAGGGTTGATCGAGTAGATAGGGATTGGGGCTATCTATAGAGCATAAGCTTCATGAAGAATTTTAAGTTTTGTTGGCATCTAGGACAAGATTGATTAAATTTTATTTACAATTCTTTACAAAAGTCTCAATTAAGTTAAAATATCTATGAACTTTCGGCAATTTGGGGCGATCGCCCGTTACATTCGTTTATATTATCCTCAGTTGTGCATCAGCCCCTTACCCTTGAGATAAACTCACAAATACTTCACGCTTCATTAGACCTCTTGTATCATCCTCTTCTGTCACTTTCCGAGAACTAAGATACAATCAGATAGAAGGTCAATAAAGTAGTGGAGATTAACTCTCCTTAATCACTACATCGTTTTATAGTCAGTTCTCCTTGGGATGTCAAAGAATCGAATATTTACCAATGAAACATCAGAAGAGAGTTACATTAGAGAGATTATATTTGGTCACCGAAGGAGGAGAACGTATTGGCAAATAACTACAGATACTTCTACCCTACCAGAAAACTTAACTTCTTGGGTCATGATGAACATTATTACCTCCTAATTTTGTAATATAAATTACTCATTACTCATTACTCATTACCCATTTCTGAAATGATAAAATCAATCGGTATCTGAAACTTTATGTGCGTGTATGACAGCCGAAATTATTTGTGTGGGCACAGAGTTACTTCTGGGAGATATTCTCAATCGTAATGCCCAGTTTTTAGCTCAAGAGTTGGCGCAGTTGGGGATTCCCCATTACTATCAAACCGTGGTGGGGGATAATGTAGAGCGTCTGAAAAAGGCGATCGCCACCGCCCTCGATCGACAGTCCGAAATTATACTATTTACGGGAGGACTCGGCCCCACACCCGATGACCTCACCTGTGAAACTATTGCCTCCTTCTTTGAAACCCACTTAATTGAGCGCCCGGAAGTCATTGCCGACATTGAAGCCAAATATGCGCAACGGGGACGCACGATGAACCCCAGTAACCGCAAACAGGCGCTCACCCCAGAAGGAGCCATGATTTTGCCTAACCCCAGTGGAACTGCTCCGGGAATTATCTGGCATCCGCGTCCTCATTTAACCTTGATGACGTTTCCTGGAGTGCCCAGTGAAATGCATCGCATGTGGAAAGAAACAGCCGTTCCCTATCTCAAACAGCAGGGATGGGGCGAAAACATGATTTATAGCCGTACCCTGAAGTTTTGGGGAATTGGGGAATCGGCTTTAGTGGAAAAAATACCCGAAGTCTTTGAATATAAAAATCCGACAGTAGCGCCCTATGCAGGCAAAGGGTTGGTGAAGTTACGAATTTCCACTTGTGCCGCATCTGAACTAGAAGCACAAGGGCTGATTAATCCTGTAGAAAACCATATTCGAGCCATAGCCGGAGAATACTGCTTTGGCGTGGATGACCAAACCTTAGCAGATGTCGTCAGCAAGTTATTGTTAGAGTCTGGACAAACCTTAGCCGTCGCCGAATCTTGTACTGGGGGCGGCTTAGGGGCAGCAATTACGGCTGTACCGGGCAGTTCTGCCTACTTTAGGGGGGGAGTCATCGCCTATGATAATCAGGTCAAGATCGGCTTATTAGGGGTCAATCCGGATGATTTAGAAGCCTATGGTGCAGTCAGCGATCGCATCGCCGAACAAATGGCCACAGGTATTCAACAGAAATTAAACACTGATTGGGCCCTTAGTATCACGGGCATTGCCGGCCCCGGTGGAGGCACAACAGAAAAACCCATTGGCTTAGTTTACATCGGATTAGCGTCACCCAATGGAGAAGTAACCCATTATCGCCAGCAGTTAGCCAGTATACTAGATCGCTCTACCCTACGGGATTTTAGCCAATCTTGGGCCTTAGATCGGCTGCGGCAACACTTGCATAAATCTTAAACTTTTGAAAACTCATGACAACAAAGGTTGCCGATCTGTGATCATTCGTTATGATCGAAGAAAGGATTAAGCCTTTGATTGACTAACCCAGTTTGAATGTACTGGGCTAGAGTTCAGCAAAAGGAGCTTCATACTGAATGGACTATATCGACGAAATCTGGGAAAAAATCAAAGAATTGGCTCGTAAACTGATTGAAGCCCTCTTAGGGCCAGATATCCAGCCTGAACCAGAGCCGATTCCAATTCCCGTTAATGACCGCGAATCGAGACGATAAACTGTTCTATCAACTGAGGATATTAAAACTTGTTGAACGTTTTGGTATTGCACGGCCCTAACCTCAATCTATTGGGGCTGCGAGAACCAGGAATTTATGGTGCGACCACTCTAGCTGAGATTAATCAACAATTGAAAGAGGATGGCAAAACCCTTCAAGTGGAGGTAACCACCCTTCAATCCAATCATGAGGGAGAGTTAGTCGATGCCATCCATCAGGCAGTAGATCGCTATCAAGGCATTGTAATCAATGCGGGAGCTTATACTCATACCAGTGTAGCTCTGCGAGATGCGATCGCTGCCGTTTCCATTCCTACCGTCGAGGTTCACCTCAGCAACATTTACCGTCGCGAACCCTTCCGCCACCACTCCTATTTAGCACCAGTGGTTGTTGGGCAAATTAGCGGTTTCGGTCCAGAAAGCTACCGTTTAGGGTTAAAAGCCCTAGTCTCTCATCAAAATTTTGGGTCTCAAACCCCATCCTTATCGTGAGGTTTAGGCATTACCTTGCCTCCAGCTTGGTAAAGATGTCAACTTCAGCTAAAAGCTATTAACCCATAGCTTTTAGCTCTTTGTTCATCAAGCTTTCTTAGGCTTCTGCTTCTTCTTAGCCAAGGGCAAAAATCGATCTAGAGCAGCCTTAAGTTGATCCAGTTCGTCTTCAATATTTCCCTCACGAGCAGCTCGGCCAATACATTCAGTTAAATGTTCATCTAAAATAATTCGAGAAACTCGATCAATTGCCCCCCGTACTGCCGCCAGTTGGATCAACACATCAGGACAGGGGGTACTTTGTTGTACCATCCCTTTAATTCCTCGGACATGACCCTCAATTCGCGAGAGTTGATTGACAATTTGCCTCAAGGATTCTTCACTATGAACATGGGGATGTAGGGTATGGAGTTCATGGGGATGGTGATGATGGGGTAAAGACTCAGAAGGGTTAGGAGATGGGGAGTGGGTCATGGGATAAAGGTGAATATTGCCAGCCGTGATAACTTGGAGCATGATATTAATTGTAGAACACATTTGAGTTTATGACTCCTGAAGATATTAATAAAGTATTAGACGAGTTATTTGGTGACCAGATTACTGAGGTAAGTCCAGGTTCCTGGCAAATCAATCGGGAAAATTTACGATTATTAGTACTGCTCTCCGACGATGAATCTTGGGTCATGGGATTAGCACCGATGGCTCCAGTTGAAGAAGCCAAACCCTTTTTTGAAGACCTATTAGAGTCCAATTTTGAAGTCACCCAAGAAACTCGTTATGCTATCCATCAAGGGGTGATATGGGTGGTTTATCGCCATCAGCTAGAGGGATTAAAACCAGAACCCTTTGCTGAGGCTATTGGTCGGTTAACCCGCTTGCAAGAAGAAGGATTAACTCCTTATTTCCAATCCCAATTAGAACGACAATTACGGATGATTGTCGAAGCCTCCAAAGCCCAAGGACAAACCCTAGAAGGTACCCTGCAAACACTGCATCGATTTTATGAAGAAGGTATGATGGGAGAGTTATCGCAAAATGCCCAAGAACGGGAGCAAGTTCTAGCTGCTTGGAAAAAGCAACTTGAGCGCCTCTGGCCAGAGGTATAACTATGGATGCAATACGGCTGAAGAGATTAACTCCCTATTTGTTTTTGCTGCCTGCCCTACTGATTTTAAGCTTAACCGTATTTTGGCCCGCTTTGCAAGCCATTTACCTGAGTTTATTTAACTATGATTTAATCAGCCAACAAACTCAATGGATGGGTTTAAAAAACTTCCAGCGATTAGGCAGCGATCGCCTCTTTTGGCAAACGCTTAGAAATACGCTCCTATATCTGCTCTGTGTTGTCCCTTTACTGGTTATTCTTCCCCTAGGATTGGCCATTTTAGTCAATCAAAAAATTAAGGGTATCAGTGGATTTAGAGCCGCCTTCTATACCCCCGTAATTATTTCTATGGTCGTCGCCGGAATTGCCTGGCGATGGCTCTATGCTGAAAATGGTTTATTTAACCAAGTCTTAAGTTCTTTTAATCTACCCACGATTCCCTGGTTAACCAGTCCCCAATGGGCAATTTATAGTGTCATGGTCGTCACCATTTGGAAAGGACTGGGCTATTATATGGTCATCTATTTAGCGGGTCTACAAAGTATCCCCCAAGAACTCTACGAAGCTGCTGCCATTGATGGTTCAGATGGCATCATCAAGCATTGGGATATTACCTTACCATTGATGAAACCGTATTTGTTTTTAGTCGCCGTTATCTCCGCCATTTCAGCCACTAAAGTTTTTGAAGAAGTGTATATCATGACCCAAGGAGGGCCGAGAAACAGCTCTAAAACTTTGGTTTATTATGTTTATGAACAAGCCTTTCAGAAGTTGGAAATGAGCTATGCATGTACAATTGGGCTAGTCTTGTTTTTAGCGATCATGGGATTGTCTATTGTAAATTTAAGATTAAAACAAATTTCATAATGAACTCAGTTTTGTTATCATATCGATAATACTTGATTTCCCTTGAGTCTACCTATGGATTATTATCAGTTCCTAGAGCAACTCCCCTCCCTCTATGAAAATTGGGGAACCCACTCTATTCATCCTACATCTAACCGGTTTTATGAAGTTGGACAGTATCTGCGAGGTATGACAACCACCAATGTCATGCAGTTATTGAATTTTGCAGTATATTGTATGGAACCCGATGAAATTTACTGTGAAATTGGAAGTTATCAAGGAGCAACCCTTATTGGTGCGCTTCTAGATGCTCCAGATCGAATGGCCTATGCAGTCGATAATTTTTCTGAATTTGATCCAGAAGGTAAAAATCAACCCGCACTACAAGAGAATTTAGAACGATTTGGTTTAGAGAGTCAAGTGTGTTTCTGCTGCCAAGACTTTGAAGATTTTTTTGCCAATCTCAGAGAAGTAGAAACCGAAAACAAAATCGGTGTTTATCTTTATGATGGAGCGCATGACTATCGTTCCCAACTCATGGGCTTATTCCTTGTCCGTCCCTTTCTAGCTCCTAAAGCGATTCTGATTGTAGATGATGCGAATGAAAAAGAAGTTCAGCAAGCGAATTTAGATTTCGTTACTCTTAACCCCGAATGTAGTTTATTACTGGAATTACTGACTCCGGGCAATGGATATCCTACATTTTGGAATGGGATTCAGATTCTTAGTTGGGATAGTCAATCTTAACTTTTAGTAAGGGATAGCTAAACTAAGGATCAGAAGATAAAAATAAGTTTCACTGACCACTTGAAGGGAGAGGTATCGAAGGAGCGGATAATTTGAATTTGGCGGATGAATTCACGCAAGTAAAAGCGCCGTTCTGCTTCAGAAAGATCGAGCCAAAATTGGGGAATCGAAACCGCTTGGGCGACTGAGGTTAAATTAACCGGAGGAAGTGCGGCTAAATTGGCTTGTAGTTTGGAGAGTTCGCTACGGAGTTTATAGGCACGAAGATCGGCTGTTTCTGCATCAAGGATTCCGTTTTTTTTCAGTTCAGGTAATTGGTCTAAGATTTTTTGATTCTGGTTGATTTTTTGCTGAAGTTGTGATTCAATCTGTTCGAGATCGGGGAGAGTAAGTTTAGAAACGGCTGGCTGTAAGTCTTGGCAAATTTTGGTAATGGTTGCGTCTAAAACTTGTTCGTAGCGTAATCCTTTGCATTTAGGTTGTCGAGGGCAGTGAATGGGACGCAGATAGAGATATTCGCCAGGTTGACGATGACGGGTAACACGGGTAATTTTCATTCCGGATTGGCAGTTTTGACAAGAAACTAAGCCAGAGAGCGATCGCGGAGCGCTTGCCGAGCGAGGGGGAAGGCAACGATTCCGACGCAGGAGGCGATCGATTTGGGCGGCTTCTTCTCGTGAGAGAATAGGGGTATGAGTATCGGAAAGAATTTCGCCGTTTTTAAAGGCAGTGTCTCCTCGATAAACGGGATTGATGAGCCATCGTTTGCCGGTGGAGACAGAAATTGTTTTACGATATTTTTGATTCAGATAGCGAACGGCAGAACGAACCGATCCATAAAGGAGAAAATGGTCAAAAAAGTCTTTAACAACGGGGGCATAACTGCGGTCTAGACTATAGCTATTTTTGTTGCGTTTATAACCATAGGGTGCTTTTCCCGGTGGGGGTTTAGCTTGCAGACGATTTTGAGCGTGACCTTGGCGAATGTGGAGGCTGCGATAATAGGTTTGGACGTGATTAAAGAATTGGAGAATATCGCTATTTTCTGCTCTAGGTTGTTCTTCACCCTGAAGTGCAATTACCTGTACATTTTGAGTTTCTAAGCGCCCGAGAGCATGAGCCATCGTTTCTGCATTATCTCCCAGTTCTTCCAGTCGGCGAATGAGCAAGTAAATATCACCCGTTTCTTCCTCTGCTTCCAGGTCTTGAAATAGGGTTTTGAGTTCTTCTCTTCCCCCTAAATCTTGGTAGATGCGATCGACTTCCCATCCCCAAATACTGGATTCAGGGGGAGATTCGAGGATGGGATCACACCAAACATAGGCGAGAATTTTCATAGCGCTTCGCGCTGGGAATAGGGAATGGGGAATAGGGAATAGGAACAACCGGTTTTTCCCTTAAGAGTTCCCATTTTAACGCAGATGTTGGCCGGTTCCTCCATCGGCTGGATCGAGGAAGGGTCTGAGATCGATTCCATTGGATAGGGTACGCGGTTGAGGGGTTTCGGGTTGGGGTGTGGGAATGCGGTTGAGTCCGGATAGATCGCGGTTCGTCACTTGGCCCAGCAGATCTAACCAGTTGCTAGTGCTACGTCCTTCAGTAAAAGTGGTGACGGGGAGTGTATTTTGGCCGCTATCAGCGATCGCCAAATTCTCAAATACGCGATCGCGAATTAACCCTGGATCTCGTCCAGGAGGAACGGTGAGAACGATGCGACACCGATTATCTGCACGGGTAGTGACACAAACCGTATCATAACCATTCTCAAAACCCGTTTGTAATTCCAGCAATCCATCGGCGCGATAAAACTCCAGTCGTCTACTAATTTCTGTACATCGACGTTCTGGTGTCCATCCTCCTCCCAGTTCAATAGGAGTGGCCCAAGCATAAGATTGATTCGGTTGACTGGTGGGATGATACATTACCGTTGGTTGTCCCTGCTCAATTTCGCAAGTAAACCGGGGTTGAGTCTCTACCGGAATTCCATCCGTCGGAACACTAGAGGATGGTTCAGAGGGTGCAGGTTGAGTATCGACAGGAAAATCTCTCGGCCAGGTGGTTTGTGCCAGAGAGGGAGAGGCGAGAAGAACGACAGTAACACTTAGAAGCAAACTCAGATGAGGTTTCATGATTCGAGGTTTCTTTGAACAATGACTTCACTTAGTAATGACGGGAGAAAAATCAGTTATATCCCTCTTTTGTCATTCTTGTCAAAATGGGCTTGAAACCCTGATTCTTTCCTTAGCGATACAGTACCTTTCTGGGTTCAGGGATATCAAGACTCGGTTTGGCAATTCTCAATAGTGCTAGTTTGGTCAATTCCAGGCTATAGCAGAGAAAGGAAGAGTTAGGACATTGCCGATTGGCTCAAACACTCATCTAACTGTCCTAAGCAACTCCTTCTCTTCTATAACTCAATGGGAATCTCAATGACAAACTCCGTTCCTTTTTTCAGCTCAGAGAAACAGTACAACTGTCCCTTATGCTGCTCGGTGACAATTTGGTAACTGGTGGATAAACCCAGACCGGTTCCCTTACCGACAGGTTTGGTGGTGAAAAACGGGTCAAATATACGCTGGCGAATGCTATCACTGATTCCTGGCCCGTTGTCTGCAATGCGAATCTTGATTTTTTGTGTATCAGTCCCCTCAGTGCTAATGCGAATTTCTCTTGTTTTAGAAGACACCTGAGAACTGCAAGATTCTAGGGCATCGATCGCATTGGTGATAATATTGAGAAACACTTGATTGAGTTGACTGGCGTAGCAGTTGATTCGAGGAAGCTTCGCATACTCTTTAGTGATTTTAATTTCCTTTCGCTTCTCAGTAGAACTGAGGCGATGCTGTAAAATCATCAGGGTATTATCCAATCCTTCATGGACATCTATTCGTTTGATTCCTGACTCATCCAAACGAGAGAAATTACGCAATCCCAAAATAATATGGCGAATGCGATCGCTCCCTGTCTCCATAGAAAAGAGAATGTTATTCATGTCTTCCTTAACAAAATCCAAATCGCTGTCCTCTAGCTTTTCTGCGAGGGTCACACTTGTATCAGGAAATTCTTGTTGGTAAAGTTCAACCAGCTCTAATAAGGTGTGGAAATGATCGCGTGAGTAAATAATATTGCCCGAGATAAAGCTGATAGGATTGTTAATTTCATGGGCAATTCCCGCCACCATTTGCCCCAAGCTAGACATTTTTTCGCTCTGGATTAACTGAAGTTGAGTCCTTTGCAATTGCTCCAGAGTGGTTTGCAAGTGCCGGTTTTTGTCGTGGAGTTCCTGAGTTCGGTGCTCCACCTGGGCTTCTAGGGTATGGCTATATTCTTCTAAGCGATGATAGAGTCGGGCATTTTCGATGGAAATCGCTGCTTGAGCGCTGATTTCCAGATAGAGAATACCAATAAGTTTGCCTTGGTTGAGAATAGGAGTGCACAAGAAACTGTTGGGCTGCCCTTGAAGTAGATAAGAGTCGGCTGCAAACTGAGTATCGCTAGAAAAGTTGTTGACAATAATTGGTTTTTGGGTACGTTTGACCTTATTAATCACGCTTGTTGGCAAGGCACAATCATCTGATGCTTCGTTCAAACGCAACTCATAGTTTTCTCCCGAACATCGGGCTACCACTTGCCAACCTTCTGGTTGACTTAAAAGCAGAATGCCACTATCAGCTCCAGCATTTTCCAGCGCTGCCTTCATCAGAGCTAAAACCAGTTTGTCCAACTGAATTTCACTTGACAGGGACTGAGATGCCTTCATCGCCGTTGCCCAATCCAGCATCAAGCCCGTTGTACTGCTACTCGAACTAACCGTTTGTGTCAACGTCGAAGTAACACTTTGATCGCTCTCAAGTATTTCCGCCGGTTGCCCAATTCGCGAGAGCAGTTGGGGATATTTTTCTTCCAGTTGGTTCGTTTTAGCTTTTGCACCCCATCGGGCATAGCAGTAGTAGGCATCGTTTATATAGGCCCGGGCAATTTTTTCTTTGCCCCAGTCGAGGTAGAATTGAGCCGCCAGTTCATTAGCGAGAGCTTCTTCTTGGATGTACTTACTGGCCTTTGCTTCAGCGATCGCGCGATCATAAAGTTCCATCACTTCCATTTGCTTACCCGCCACTCGCGCCCGTTCAGCTTCGACGAGTAAATATTTGTGTAGAAAGTTTTCCGGACAGCTATCAGCGAAACGTTTGATCTTGACTTGATTACTTTCGATTTTCGATTTCTCCTCTTCGGACAAATCGCCATCGCGTCTCAACCAGTTCAAAGAACTGTAGTAGTAATATCCCGAAGCGGTTGTAAAAGACTCGCAAGCCA
>NZ_JAGHZN010000037.1:0-49074 GCF_017746735.1 Roseofilum sp. Guam
TTCTGTTGTTGATTCCTTGATTTCTATCTTCAGCCTTCCTACCATTTTTCTCTCTCCTTTGATATAATCTTTACACAGACCCCCTTGCCCTTAGCGATCGCACCCCTTTCACCCCCCCTCAATTGTAGCAAACATTTAAGGATTTGATATTAGAATGTTCTTACGATAGCGATCCTTCCTGGATACTTGGAGATTTACATAATGTTAAGTTTGACTTTGCTCAAATCGATCTATTACCTGATGTAATAGATTCATGGAAATTCCTAAAAGAAAAATGCCCTGATTTTCCTGATGAACTTCAAGTTTCTGATATCAATGCGATCGCTGCCAACAAACCCTTACTTATTACCACTGATTTGTCAGCACAAAATACAGGATAAATATTTGATTCACTGAGTAATATTAAAGGGGTCGCTTTTGTTCTAGGCGAAAATCCAACTAGAAATGATTTTCATTATTTTAGCTATTATGAAGTCATTGAAATACTTGAACCGATTACCTTTCAGGGTTTGTCATGCTGAAAACTGTCCACTTTAAGATGATTCATGAATCAATATGATTCTTAATGGGCAAGCAGATAGTAAATGTGGTTTTTTGTTGGGGAATGGAGTGGCATTCAAGGAGTCCATCATGGCGTTGGATAATTTGGTGGGCGATCGCCAATCCTAATCCTGTGCCTTTTCCCGCTGGTTTAGTGGTGAATTGATAGTCAAAAATTTGACTTTGTATGTCTTCAGGGATGCCTAACCCGTTATCGGTAACCCGAATTTGGATGAGGGAGCGATCGCGGATAAATTCGGTTGCAATGGTAATGCTATAGGATTCCTCTGAAGAATGCCCCCCATTTTTCTCACACCGCTCATCTAAAGCATCAATACTGTTGGCTAACAGATTCATAAATACTTGATTGAGTTGTTCGGGATAACAGAGAATTTGAGGTAACTCTTGATATTCTTTTCTGATTTCAATGGCTCCTCGATTCCCATTGCTTTTGAGGCGGTGTTTGAGGATGAGTAGGGTACTTTCGAGTCCATCGTGAAGATCGGATTCTACTGGCTGATCATTATTTTTTCGGGAAAACTTGCGTAAGGAAACACTAAGTTGTTGGATGCGATCGCTACCTATCTTAATTGAATCGAGAATATTGGGTAAGTCTTCTAATACATACTCTAAATCAATGGTCTCCGAGTGATCGATAATTGCCTCTGTAGGTTGGGGATATTCCCGCTTATAGAGTTGTAAATGGTCCATTAAACTCTGTACCCCTTCTTGGGCAAATGCCAGATTATTCGTAATAAATCCCAAGGGATTATTAATTTCATGGGCAATTCCGGCAATGAGTTGGCCCAAGGTTGCCATTTTTTCACTTTGAACCAACTGAAGTTGAGTATGCTGCAAACTTTCAAAAGCCCCCAATAAAGCCGCCGTTCGAGCTTCCACTTTTTGTTCTAATTTAAAGGTTAATTCTCGAATGGTTAATTGACTTCTAACGCGTGCTAATACTTCTTCACACTGAAATGGTTTACTAATATAATCTACTCCCCCGACTTGAAAGGCCTTTACCTTATCAATCACATCATCTAAAGCGCTAATAAAAACCACTGGAATTTCCGCAGTCTCTGGATTAAGTTTTAAGCGTTCGCAAACCGTATACCCATCTAAATCGGGCATTTTAATATCGAGAATGACTAAATCGGGAGGATCGGCCTGGCAAGAATTTAAGGCCATTTCTCCATTGAGAGCTTTACGCACTTTATACCCTTGTTCGGCTAACATCGTAGAGAGTAAGCGAATATTATCCGGAGTATCATCGACAATTAAAAGGTTTTTTGAATCTGTATTATTGTTCACTATAAGAATTGGGTATAACAGGACAACTGTTGACAGTTTTTAGACGGTTAAATCGTTATCGAAAGACAGAATTCCTGCCTTGTTGTTTGGCATGATAGAGCGCTTTATCAGCACTGGAAATCAAATCTTCTGGAGATAAATCGGAATCTGGAAACCGACAAGCAACCCCCAAACTAACCGTAACATATGAACTCACGATCGATTGACTATGGGGAATTTTGAGGGCTTTAACTTGCATACGAATGAGTTCAGCCACTTGTAAGGCATAATCTGACGAGGCATTGGGTAAAATAACAGCAAATTCTTCTCCCCCATATCGGGCAACTAAAGAGCCAGAATAGGTGACGACTTGTTTCATCGCTTGAGCCACCTTTTGTAGACATTGATCGCCCTTCAGATGGCCATAGGTATCATTATAAAGTTTAAAATAATCGACATCCGCCAAAATCAACGATAGGGCTTGGGGATATCCTCCGGTATAGGAAGGTAGAGAAAATAACCGTTTCCATTCTTGTTTGAGATAATCATTAAAATGGCGACGATTACTGAGTTGGGTGAGTTCATCTACGGTCACGAGCCGTTCTAAATTCTGTTGCGTTTGTTGTCGTTGGTTGACCTCTTCTTTGAGTTGTTCGAGTTCTTCTTTGAGTTTATTCTGTTGATAACAGAGGCTAAGTTGATGCTCTACCCTAGCTAAGACTTCTTCAACTTGGAAGGGTTTGGTAATGTAGTCTAGTCCGCCAGATTTGAAGGCCTGCAATTTATGGTTGGCTTCATCTAAGGCACTCAAGAAAATAATGGGAATTTGGGCAGTCATGGGTGAAGATTTGAGGGTATCACAAACTTGATAGCCATTCATGCCAGGCATATTAATATCGAGTAAGATTAAATCCGGGGGCTGGGCGGTGCAGGAGGCGATCGCCATTTCTCCATTGATGGCTTTTCGTACTTTATACCCCTGCTGGGTCAGCATTTTGGAGAGCAAACGTAAATTATCGGGCAGATCGTCCACAATTAAGATATTGCGCCCCATGAGTTCCGGTTCTGCGATCATGGTCTTACCTTTTCAATTAACGACACCACACAGTCAAAGCGAAAATTATGGGCCCATTCTGATAATTGCTGGGATAGAGGACTTAAGGATTGGGGAATTTGGTCAATGAGTAAGACCATTTCATCATCAAATCCTTTAATAGCAGTTTGATAGAGTTCTTCGATCCACTCTGGTGTCATTTCTGCGAGATAGTCTTCTAAAGGACGCGCTAGAGGTTGATCGGCTTCTGAGGGGGAATTTTCATTCTCTTGATAAAGATACTCAATTCCTAGATGTTGGGCAATTTTTTCTAAGAGAATGTTTTCTCGGAAGGGTTTACGCAAGAATTCATCACATCCAGCACTGAGGACTAAATTGCGTTCTTCTTCAAAGGCGCTGGCTGTGAGGGCAAAAATGAGGGTACTGCGACCTTTGGAGGTACTTTTAATTTGTCGGGTGGCTTCGTAACCGTCCATGACCGGCATTTGTATATCCATGAGAATTAAATGGGGATACCATCGTTTCCAGATGGAAATCGCCTCTTGGCCATTAGATGCTACCTCCACCTCAAAGCCTAAATTGCCCAACATTTGCAGCAGGAGCATCCGACTTTCTTGGCGATCATCTACAGCTAAAATCCGTTTAGTGGGTTGCCCAGGAGCTAATCCCTTCACCTTACGAGTGGGAACAGAGAACTCAATCTCACTTGAATCTATTAATTTGACTTGGATAGAAAAGGCAAAGGTCGATCCGCAATCCACTTGGGAAGTCACGGTCAAATCTCCCCCCATCAACTGTACAAACTGACGACTAATGGGCAGTCCCAATCCAGTCCCCTGTTGAGATTTACGCCCGGTTTCCGTTTGCCCAAAGGGTTCAAACAGTTGATGCAACTCTTCTGGGGCAATTCCTGGGCCTGTATCTTCGACTCGAAACTCAATTGTCGTCTCTTCCTGATGTCCTGCTGTTGATTGTCCATTGACCCGAAGGGCAACCCCCCCATCTTGGGTAAATTTAATCGCGTTCCCCAATAAATTAATTAAAACTTGGCGCAATTTTCCTTCATCTGCACCAATAAATTGGGGTACATACGAGTCCCGTTCAAAGAGGAGGTGCAAGCCTTTTGACGTGGCTTTAAGCTGAAGCATTTCTTCAATACTTTTGAGCAGGCGATAGAGATCGAAGTTACTGGGATTGAGGGTCACTCGACCTGCTTCTATTTTGGACATTTCCAAAATATCATTAATCAACTCTAGAAGATGTTCTCCCGATCGCCCAATAATCTCTAAATTTTCTTGGTGTTCCTGCTTGAGCGAGCCATCTCGACTCATGATTTGGGTAAAGCCAAGAATGGCATTTAAGGGGGTGCGCAGTTCATGGCTCATGTTAGCCAAAAATTCACTTTTGGCTTTATTCGCCTGTTCTGCTGTTTCTTTGGATTTGGCTAGGGCTTCTTCTGCTTGTTTGCGTTGGGTAATATCATTGGTGACCGACAGTAAACAATCTTCTCCCCTGAGTTTAATGATATCGGCAGAAAGTAAGGTAATGCGACGCTCTCCGGATTTGGTACAAAATTCAAATTCATAATCACGGATAAAGCCCTGACTCACTAGGGTTTCAAAGAGGTTGACTCTCTGTTCCATTTTTGTCCAGAGTTGCAATTCTACGGCGGTGCGCCCTATGACTTCTTCGTTGGTATATCCGGTGGTTCTTAGAAAGGCATCATTGACTTCTAGATGTCGCCCATCTTTCATGGAGGTGATGGTAATGGGGTGTGGAGTACACTGAAAGACAATGGAAAATTTATCTTCGGATGCTCGCTTATCGGTTTCGGCGAGGGTGCGATCGCTAATTTCTTGCTCTAGTTGCTTCGTTTTGGTTGCCAGCTCTTGAGTTCTGGATTTAACTTGAGCCTCTAAAGTTTGATTTGAATGTTTGAGTTGGGTCGATAAAACGGTGAGTTCTTGGCGTTTTTTTTCTAAGTTTTGAATTTCTTGATAGGAGCGTAGGCTTTTTAATAAACAGATGCCCAACGTTTGTTGATTGAGTTGATCTTTATGCTGATAATCATTAATATCATAATTGAGCCATATGGAAAACTCTAAGGCTTGATCCGGCTCTGTTGCACAGACGATAAGGCGATGGCATGAGTTGGGACAATCTTCTCTAATCCACTGAACCAGTTCTAACCCACCCCTGAGTTTTTCTAGATCTAGATCGATAAAGACAATGCTCAAATCTGGGTGGACTTCTAGATAACTTTGCGCTTTTTTTCTAGTCTTTATCCATTCGATTTGTAAGGGTTTTCCTTGAAATACAAAGTCCTGAAATTTCTCTATCAAAGTCTGATAAATCCGTGGATCTCGATCGATCGCTAAAATTGACCAACAGGCAGTTGATGACTGATTGGATGCACCCCGGTTATGGTTTTTCGATGGCAAGAGTTCAGCGGTTTTTTCCGATGATCCTCTCTGTTTTTTCTTCATAGTTGATACCAAAACCGTAAGTTACTGGCTACGTGTTATAGCAGTGCGTGAGTCTAATGAGGACGGACAAGGAGCTGAGATTAAGTTGTTCTCTGCTGATTTTCAGTTATTTATTATACCATTTTATGATATCTTGCACTAATATATACTTGACAGACAAGGGTCTTAAGCCTCTTGTGAAAGTGCAACCTCATAGAGTGATGGCATGACTTGGCTATAATAATCTACTCATTATAATCAACTTCTGTCGGATCTCAAATTGGCTTAAAAACTTGTTATATCTAAACCGTGTAATATTCAGCGTATTAAGGGGTTTTGTTTCTCGTATCTTCAACTAAATTGGATTCAAGGCTAAACAGGCGCTGCCATAGGCGGCTAAAGGACTAATGGGGGTGAGAAAGGGAACCGATAAATAGGTTTGCCGTAACTGTGACCACGTATCACTTTTTGCACCTCCTCCAGCCGTATACAAGCGTTTGAGAGGGGTAGCGCCCAGTTCGGAGAATCGTTGATATCCGAGAGCTTCAATACGGGCGATCGCTTGTAGGAGTCCATGGAGAAACTCAACAGGGTTATCTGGACGGGGATTGAGACGGGGGAGGAGGTTCGGATCGTTGATCGGAAAGCGATCGCCTTTTCCGAGTAAGGGATAATAATCTAGGGGACTTTCCTGATGAGGGTTAATTTGACGGGAGAAGGTATCTAATTCTACGTCAGTAAAAAAATGCCGCAGCACTGCCCCCCCAGTATTAGAAGCGCCTCCTACTAAATAGCGATCGCCAAACCGATGGCTATAAATTCCATAACGGCTATCATTAACCGGGATTTCACTGAGCAATTTTAACACTAAGGTGGAGCCAAGAGAGGTCACCGCATCACCGGAAAAGGATGCACCACTGGCAATAAAGGCGGCAATACTATCGGTGGTTCCAGCACAAATGAGACAATCGGAGGGGAGGGAAAAGGATTGGGCAATGTCTGGTAGGATAGGGGCGATCTCTTCTCCCGGGGTATAAATTTTTGGTAACTTTAGAGTTGCAGGGAGTTGGGGAAACCAATCGGGATAGCAGAAATTATGGACATCATAGCCCAATTTAAGGGCATTGTGATAATCACTGATCCCGAGTCTTCCGTGGAGCAAAGAGGCTAACCAGTCAGCTTGATGGAGGACATAGATTGGGAGATCGCCGAATGAAAGGTTTTCTAATCCCCAAAACAGCTTCGCCAAGCTCGATGTGGCACTCAAAACCAGATGATCCGCAGGCGCAAAGCGTTGTAACTGAGGAATGACAGCTTTTCCCCGGTCGTCATTGTACATCAGTGGGGGTGCGATCGCCTCGCCCTCGCGATCGCAAAATAAGACGGTTGCCGAAGTGCCATTGATTAAAATTCGCGTAATCTGTTGGCGACACTCTAGTGGCAGTTGATCCAATAACGAAAACAGACTAGTTTTCCAGACTTGGGGATGCTGGAGATCGTAAGTGCAGGTTGCCTGAGCAAGGATCGCCCGATCTGGGTTAATGGCGATCGCCCTAGCTCCCGATGTGCCAAAATCGATTCCTAACGCTAACCCCATATACAGTAATAAATTTATTACGGATACCTTATCATAACCCGTTCAAGCCGATTTACACAGTCAATCTTTAATCCATCAACAGTTAGTAGAAGATATTACTCTTTTAGCTTGGTTTTTGGGTAAAACTTCATTCTCAAACTCAGGATATTGGGAATCCAGAGTATAAGCAATTTTGCGAATTAAAGGAAAAGCCACTTTCCCTAACTTCAACTGTCTAAAAACAGCTTGTGGATCGGATAAGTGAGTTGTGGGTAATTCTTGCCCCAATTTTTTGAAGACTAAGCCCAGAGGAATTTTAAGTTCTTCTTGTAGTTGTAAACATTGCACTAAAAATTGACTGTAAGAGCCAATAATTGAACCGACTCCGCCTCGCGCTTGCCCCCAACCAATATAGTAAATCCCTTTATAATCGTCTAAAAAAGTACCAGCATAACATTGAACGATCGCCCCTTTTATCCGTTGCAGTTCATCAGGCAAAAAGGGATAGGCAAGATGATACCCTGTAGCGCAAACAATCAAATCAATATTAGCCGAACTACCATCGACAAACTCTACGGTAGAGTCATGCAAGGAGTCAATGCCAGGCTTGGGCGTGATTTTTCCTTGTTTAATATAATAAGGAACTTCATTATTGATAGTAGGATGCTTGGCAAATAAGCGATGGTTTGGTTTGCGTAAACCATAGCGTTTATGGGGGCCAAAAGTGAGCTGAATAATCGTCTGAGCCATAGATCGTTGTACCCATTCGGGCATCCACCATTGAACCAGATTAACGACTGGAACACCGACAAAAGTTTTGGGAATAAACCAAACAGACTCCCGCAAGCTAAGAAACGATTTTGCCGCGACTCGTGCCGCTTCAGCAGCAATATCACAACCCGAGTTACCTCCACCAATAACAAGGACTCGTTTACCCCGTAGTTGCTCCGGATGTTTGTAATCTTTAGAATGAATGATTTCACCCTTGAATTCACCCTGAAATTCTGGAAAGCGCTTGCACCAATGATGACCATTGCAGATTAAAATTCCCTTATAAATTCTTTCTTCTCCGTTTGCAAAAATGACGTGCCAGAGATTATTCTTGGTGGGATTAACGGCGATGACTGTGCGATTGAGTTCGATATTTTCCCGTAATCGATAATGGTTGGCAAAATCACGCAGATAGGCTAACATTTGAGCCGCACTTGGAAAGTCGGGATAGTCATCTGGCATAGGAAACTGAGGGAATTGGGTAACCTTTCGAGAGGAGATAATATGGGCGGTTTCATACACGCCGTGATACCAATTGCCCCCAATATCATCGCTGGCATCAACTTGATCGTAGGGAATTTGGGCAGATTTCAGAGCCTCGGCAATACCGAGTCCGATAAAACCTGCCCCAAGGATGATATATTTTTCACAGGTTTGGGACATAATAATGAGAATGGATGGACGATCGCAAACTTAGAGGATTATAGACTAAGTCAAAGAGTTTTGGCGATCTAAAGTCCCTTCACCAAAACTGATTCTAACCATCGTCCAATATTAGGGTACTTTGCCCTGTAACCGCCCTAATTTTTAGTAGCTGTTCACTGGTGTTGCGAATAGAGTCTATAGTACCTGGATTAATTAAACCGTAGTAGTCAAAGACATAAACTTTTTGGGTTTTAACTGCTTTAAGTTGTGACCAAAATCCATTAGATTCTAATTCTTTTAATGGAGATTGATTGGCAAATTGAATAACAATTAATACATCCGGATCAATTTGTAATATTTTTTCTGGAGAGAGGGTAATATAGCCACTAATGGGGGCATTGCCTTGTAAGTCAGCAGTGACATTTTCAAAGTTCAACTGACTTAAAAAATCACCTGACCAACTATTCTTATTCGGCGATAGAATGGGTTGGGTACTGGCCAGAATTAAAGTGCTTGGCCCAGGGGGGTTGGAAGAAGGAATAAAAGCTTGATATTGGTTTAACAGGGGTTGGGGGTCAGCATCAATAGCAGAGGCGATCGCTTCCGTCAAGGCTTCTAAGCTTTCCCAACTCTCCAAAGAGACTAAATACGTCTCAATATTCAGCTCCGTAAGCCTGGCCGTAATTTGATCGTGAAACCCAGTTGCACCAATAACTAAATCGGGTTTCAGAGCAATAATTTTCTCTAAACTTGGTGCAGTTTGTCCTTGACTGACAGGGGGGATGTCCGCGAACCGGGGGTCTTTCTCTAGCAGGGAACTTCCAGGAATACCCACTAATTTAGAAGCGTCTAACCGTTGTAAAATATCCGCCGAAAGAGAGGTTAATGCCACTACTCGCTCTATGCTTTCGGTTGGGATCTCTTCTGGAGAGCTAAGGGGTGTCTCTGGAAGGGGAGAAACCTGGGGTTGAGTACAGGCAAAGAGACTCAAATTCAGCAGGATAGCTAAACCCACTCCGATCCACCGAGCCTCATTTTGCCTGTTCCTCAACATAATCATCACTCCTACATCTGAGATTGGATATAGTTTGCTTCCCCAATCATCTCCATCAATCTTAATTGTTGTTCTAACCAATAGGCATGATCTTCTTCCGTATCCGTTAGAATCACTTCTAAGATTTCGCGAGTTTGATAATCTTGCTCGGTTTCGCAAACGGCGATCGCTTCTTTCAAGTCGGAAACTACCTTGTACTCTAACTCTAAGTCACTGGCGAGCATTTCCTTCACTGTTGAGCCAATATTGAGGCCCTCCTGTTGCGATAAATCTGGACGTGCTTCTAAAAACAACAATCGCTTAATAATTGCATCCGCATGTTGGGTTTCTTCTTGCATTTCATGATCGATGCGCTCATAGAGCTTGTTCAATCCCCAATCTCCATACATGCGAGAATGGGTAAAATACTGATCCCTTGCAGCGAGTTCACTTCTGAGCAGTTTGTGCAGTTGGTCAATAACTCGATCTGTCCCTTTCATTGTTTTCGTCTCACTTTAAATCTGGATGGTTACTCGGATAATTGTTGTGATTACATCATCGATTGCAGATAATTTTCTAACCCTGCACTTTCGATTAGCCATTGTTGGGATTCGAGCCAATCAATCGACTCTTCTATGTCCTCTAGAATCTCTTCTAGCATGTCCCGACTAACATAGTCTTGAACCGATTCACACAGTTGAATTGCCTGTTGCAGATCTGACCGTATGTCTTGATACATTCTCAAGTCGTTTTGCAACAGTTCCGGTACTGTTTCACCGATGAGTAATTTACCTAAATCTTGTAAATTGGGCAAACCTTCCAGAAATAAAGTTCGCTCAATCAGCTTATCGGCATGTTTCATCGCTGCAATCGATGCCTTATACACTTTATCGTTAAGCTGATGAAGTCCCCAGTTTTTGCAGATTCTGGCATGGAGAAAAAACTGGTTAATTGCCGTCAATTGAAGTTTGAGGGCAGCATTTAATTGGGTGTGGACATTGGTATTGCCCTGCATTGGTGTTCTCCTAACTGAATTGATTGCTCTTTGATCAAGAACAGATATGGATTTCGAGTTGTCTTCGCCGATCCTACTTGACTTCCTAGGGGCTGTCAATGCATAATGGAAGGGGTTAGTTGAGAATACTTTTCATTAACTTAGGATTAAGTTAAGACAAGAATAACTAAAAATCTAGTGGAGGCAGTGAACCTGGATGTACATTTGTATTTGTCATGCAGTTACGGACCGTGATATTCATAAGGCGGTCGCCCAAGGAGCTTGTTCTATCGATCTAGTCTGCGATCGCCTGAACGTGTCTAGTAGTTGTGGACGCTGTTGGGAACATGCCCAGCAAGTTGTCCAAGACGCGCTCTCTGAAAACCAAGCACCGATAGAAATTGGCTCAATTGCTCGTAAAACTCAAGAGCGTTATGATGATCGCCGTAAAGCTTCTTAAGAGCCACTCACAATTTGTTGAGTTATACTCTTAATAAGAAAATACTTTTAAATCCGCCTATTGAGTAACAGTAACTATCCAAGGTTGGAATAACTCTACCCATTGGGAGTGACTGACAACGAGGGTGGGATAGGGACAATGATGATAATCTTCACCCGATATGAGGGGAAAAGGAGCCGCATCGGTGAGGGGAACCCAGACTACACCAGCAGCATGGGATATTACCCAAACTGCGGCAATATCCCAGATTTTCGGGGTCGCTTCTATCCCCCCGATGGCAATTCCGGCAGAAACGGTGAGTATACTGTAGGTCGCTACACCAAGCATCCGAATTTTACAAGGAAAAGGAGCGGAATCGGCCTGCAAAACCGAGGTCGTGCGAGCGCAAAGATTGCAAAGGTTAAAGAAATGATTTTGACTGGGCTGATCGGACGTTGGGGTAATGGGGAGATCGTTCAAGAACGCCCCGACGGGATGACCTTCCAGCTCTGGGGGAGCATTCCAAAACCCATAAAAGGAGTGACGAATGGGGGGAAAATAGACATAGCCAAATACGGGAGTGCCTTGATAGAGTAAGGCCATAGAAATTCCCCACAGGGGAACGCCACGCGTAAAATTGGTTGTACCATCAATGGGGTCAATAATCCAACACCAAGGAGTATCGGGAAAATGTTTGGCTGTTTCTTCTGTTAATACTCCATGATCGGGAAATTGGGCTAAAATTCGTTCTTGTAGTTGGCGATCGGCCCATTGATCTGCCTGCGTTACCAAAGAACCATCGTCTTTTTCGAGTCCCTGCACCTGACCAAATTGCTTGAGAAGTTCTTCTCCAACCTCCTCGGTCGTCACTTTCACAAACTCCAAAACTTGTTTCCACAGGGGATAATTCATTAACTCCATACTGACTAAGCTAGAATAACTACAATCCGATCTTAAGATGAACGGGGTTCCTATGGGGTATCGAGAAATTATTGAGTTTTGGTTTGACCAAATCGATCCGAAGCAGTGGTGGAAAAAAGATGAATCCTTCGATCTCCTCATTCGCGATCGCTTTGGTCAAGTCTATAATCAAGCAACGCTGTGTGAACTTTACCCTTGGCGGACAGAGCCTTTAGGAAGATTAGCCGAGATTATTATTCTCGATCAGTTTTCTCGAAATATATATCGAAATCAGGCCTTAGCTTTTGCCTTTGATTCCTTAGCATTAGCACTGGCTCAAGAGGCAATTTCCAATCAAACGAATCAATATCTTACGGTTGAGCAAAAGTCATTTCTTTATCTACCTTTCATGCATAGTGAATCTCTGAGAATTCATGAAATTGCTGTGGAATTATTTAGCGAGCCAGGATTAGAGTCCAATCTCCAGTTTGAATACAGACACAAGGAAATTATCGAGAAATTTGGACGGTATCCCCACAGAAATGATCTTTTGGGTCGTTTATCTACACCCGAAGAAACTGAATTTCTTCAACAACCAGGTTCATCCTTTTAATCCATCAAGGAGCCATTCCTGACTCCTGACTCCCCATTCTCTCTTGTCGGAATCCGGAACACCAGATACAGTGTGGAATAACTTTGGTGTGGTCTGTAAGGAGTGGATATGCTCAGTCAAGAATCTTCGCTGAAACTTCAATCGAATCGTTCATCTTTACAAGAAAGTGGGGCAACTGTGCCTTTGCGGGAACGAGCTTGGGTAGAAATCGATCGAGGGGCGATCGCCCATAATGTGCGAGAACTCAAACACCATTTACACCAAAACTGTCAGTTAATGGCAGTCGTGAAGGCGGATGCGTATGGTCATGGGGCGATCGCTGTGGCTGAAACTGCCTTGGAAGCGGGGGCAAGTTGGTTAGGGGTGGCGACAATTCCAGAGGGAATACAATTACGGGAAGCCGGGATAGAAGCCCCGATTCTACTTTTAGGCGCGGTTAATAGTCCAGAACAAATCCAGGCGATCGCCCATTGGCATCTGCAACCGACTCTGTGTAGTGCCAAACAAGCTTTAATTGTTTCCGAAACCCTGAGTGAACTCGGCAAAACTCTCACGGTTCACCTGAAACTGGATACCGGAATGTCCCGTTTAGGTATTCCTTGGCAAGAAGGAGCTGAGTTTTTTCAGCAGGTTTCCCACTTACCCCATCTCCAAATTGGCAGTATCTATTCTCACTTGGCAACGGCGGATAGTCCCGATCCGCAGATCATGAATCAACAGCATCAGCGTTTTCAAGAGGCGATCGCCCAAATTAAAGCCACAGGTTTACCTTTGCCAAAACTGCATTTAGCTAATTCTGCGGCTACGTTATGCGATCGCTCTTGCCATTATGACTTTGTGCGCGTCGGACTGGCTACCTATGGACTCTATCCCGCTCCCCACCTTCAAGGTCTGGTTAGCCTTAAACCGGTGATGCAAGTTAGAGCAAGGATCACCCAAATCAAAACTATTCCTGCGGGAACCGGTATTAGTTATGGATATCAATATATTACGGCCCAGGAGATGACTGTTGCTGTTGTGGGTATTGGATATGCCGATGGGGTTCCTCGTAACCTCTCCAATAAACTGCACGTCGGTATTCGAGGGCAGCGTATTCCCCAAGTGGGCGCTATTACCATGGATCAGTTAATGCTTGATGTCAGCAGCATCCCCGATCTACAAGTGGGCGAGGTCGTCACCCTTTTAGGACAAGATGGCCAAAATCAGTTTACCGCTGATGATTGGGCTGACACTCTTGGCACTATTTCTTGGGAAATTTTATGTAGCTTCAAACATCGTTTACCGAGAGTAACCCGATGAGCGCCAGCATGGGACGGGTTTTGTCTTTTGCGATTGCCCGTTACTCGACTAAGGGAATGGTATATTCCCTCGCGATTTGTTCAAAGAGGGGATAATATTGGGCAAATTCTGAACTGGGCGATCGCCCTTCCCAAACATAATAGACTTGATTGCTATAGATTCTCAGGGTTAACCGGCTGGTGGTCGTCTCCAAAGTTGGGGTTAATAAGCCTTTGATTCCTTGGTTGGTGATGAAGTTTGAACCATCGTATAAGCCATTGAGTTCAACCTGAGACTGGGCAAACCCTTGGATCTGAATCTCTGGGCGATCGGGATGGCTGAAAATTTGCCCGTCCTGATTTTCCGGTGGCGGTTGCGCTTGCCATTGCTCGGGATAGGGAAATGTAAATCCATAACGGGGATTTTGATAAATTTTCCAGTTATTCAATGGGGGATTGGCAGGGCAAGCAGAGACTGAAATCATTACACACAAAAGGATGAGCGCTTTTAACGCTGTCCTCCACATCCTCCGCTTTGTAAACAAATGTAACAATATTGCCGTCATATAGTCTTTACGTCTTGACAGCTAATGATAGAATCGATAAGGTAATAAGGCATAGCCGGATAGGACGACTCCAGAGCTATATGCAAGACAAGCAAAAAGTTACGCTGTACATTCCCCCAGAACTCCATCGTCGGCTAAAAATACAAGCGGCGATCGATTTAGAACCGATGTCAGCCATTGTAGAACGGGCAATTACATTCTACCTGGAACATCCAGAGGTCGTGGACAATATGAACGATTCCTACGGGAAAACGTATCAGATCCATACCTGTCCAGAATGTGAGAGTTCAGTGGTTATCCAAGATGGAGAACTGGTCGCTCTTAAGAATCAGCCCACAGTGCTGTCTGAAGAGGAACTGCCAGTTGAGAGGGTGTCAAACCTTGATCCCCAGATTTCTCAATCTGGCGAGGAAGAATTGGTTCCGTGCTAAATATTGTCGGATCATATGCTGACATAAAATGGCCGGACTAATCCGATTGTAAGCTAAACGTTTAACCCTGGGTTATCCACTTAGTATGGATCAGATTAGTCTAGCCCCAACCGGTATTCCCCCTGTTGCAAGTAGGTCGATCGCTATGCGAGAGCAGCTTAGTATTTTAATTAAAGCTCAATATCCCCTAATCTACCTCGTAACCTCTGAGGAAGAGCGGGCAGAGCAATCCATAGCCAACCTTGCACAAGGCAAGTCTCCAAGACGACTCTACGTTTGGACAGTCACCCGTGGAATGGTTGAGTACGGAGAACCTCGCAGCGTAACCCAGCACAATACGTTGTCACCGGAAGCGGCGATCGAATGGGTGATTCGCCAACCTTCCAAAGAAGGGGCAATCTTTATCTTTAAGGACTTGCATTCCTTCTACACTCCAACGATCGTGCGGTGGTTACGCGATGCGATCGCCAACTTTAAGGGAACTCAGAAGACCATTATATTAATGTCTCCTGTGCAAGAAATTCCCATTGAATTGGAAAAAGAAATTATTGTTCTTGACTTTCCTTTACCCGATCTTGAGGCTCTCAACCAAATCTTATCCGCTCAACTCGGTTCTAGTCGGATCAAGACCAATGTGCGAGAAAAACTCCTCAAAGCTGCCCTAGGATTAACCCTAGATGAAGCAGAAAAGGTCTATCGTAAAGCTCAAGTAACAGCCGGTCGATTAACCGGATCTGAGGTAGAAATCGTTCTATCTGAGAAAAAACAGTTAATTCGCCGTAATGGTATTCTCGAATACATTGAAGAAGACGAAACCCTTGATTCAGTCGGGGGGTTAGAAGAACTCAAATCCTGGCTCAAACAGCGATCGAACGCCTTTACTGAGCGAGCCAGACAATACGGACTCCCCCAACCCAAAGGAATGCTCATTTTAGGCGTTCCCGGTTGTGGAAAATCCTTAATTGCTAAAACGACCTCTCGCCTGTGGGGATTACCCCTACTGCGCCTGGATATGGGTCGAGTCTATGATGGGTCTATGGTTGGTCGTTCAGAAGCGAACCTCCGAAATGCCCTGAAAACGGCTGAATCCATTTCCCCCGCTATCTTGTTCATTGATGAACTCGACAAAGCCTTTGCTGGAGGAACCGGTTCGGCGGACTCCGATGGCGGAACCTCTAGCCGGATCTTCGGATCGTTCCTCACCTGGATGCAAGAAAAAACCTCCCCAGTGTTTGTCATGGCAACCGCTAACCGTGTAGAGCGATTGCCCGGAGAGTTCTTGCGTAAAGGCCGCTTTGACGAAATCTTCTTTGTCGATCTACCCAATGAACAAGAGCGTCAAGATATTTTCACGATTCATCTAGAAAAACGTCGCCGAGATATATCCCGCTTCGATATCGAGCAACTCTCGAAGATCTGCGATGGTTTTTCCGGAGCTGAAATTGAGCAGGCCCTGATTGCAGCCATGTATGAAGCATTTGCCCAGGATCGGGAATTTACCCAACTGGACATCATTGCTGCCATCAAAGCCACGTTGCCCCTGTCAAAGACCATGCAAGAACAGGTCACTGCCCTCAGAGACTGGGCAAGACAACGTGCTCGGCCTGCTGCTGCTTCGGTTGCTGAATATCAGCGACTGGAGTTCTAACAGACTTTCTCTCCTGCTCCCAACAGGAGGAAAGACTAGCGCATCCCTCGCTAGTTCATCCAACGCCAGCGATCGCCATCAGCGCTCAACGGCATAGTTTCAATCCATGAGTTGTCGTTTCTCTCAAACAACGTTTTCTTAGGAGGAAATCTCAAATGTCTCACTTTAGCACCCTGCGTACCAAAATCACCGACGCTGAAATCCTCAAGTCTTCCTTGCGTGACCTGGGTATCTCCGTTAAGAGTGAAGCCAATGTGCGTGGATACAATGGCCAACAGGTTCGTGCTGACATCGTTGCGGTTCTCGAAGGCGAGTATGACCTCGGCTGGTCTCGTAATGCCGATGGTTCTTTCGACCTGATCGCTGACCTCTGGGGTGTTGCAAAAAAGCACAATCAAACCGAGTTGATCAACTCCATCAACCAAAAATATGCAGTCAACAAGACCCTGAGCGAAGTTAAGCGTCCTGGTCTGCAAAACGCTAACGTGAAATTGGTTGTCCAAAAGTAATTTCTCTAGCGCGTTTCCAAGTTAACGGGTTAACCTAATTCTGGTTACCCCGTTTTTTTATGTCGAGAGAACTATGGATCGGATTGCATCTGAGTTTAATCCCAAAATCACTCAAGTATTACAAGAGTGTGGTCAACAAATTGAATTGCTCAGTGAGTCTTTTGAGGTCGATCAAAAAGGGCCAGGAGATTATGTAACCAATGTCGATCGCTATTTAGACCGGAAGCTGTCTCAGGTTTTTGGCGGTATGTTTCCCCAAGATGGCATTATTACCGAGGAAAACGAAGCATCAAGACGCTTATTCCATCAAGGGTATGAACAATTATGGTGTATTGACCCCTTAGATGGTACAGAAGGATTAGTCAATGGTCGTCAAGATTATGCGGTGATGGTAGGGTTGTTGCGAGATTATCAACCGATCGCTGGTTGGATTTATGCTCCTGCACGGGCAAGATTATATTATGGAGGCCAGGATTGGGGTTTATTTGAAATTCGTTCTCAAGAACTCCCCAAAGCCATCATACCCCAAATGCCTTCCTCTCCCTCTGCATCATTCTGTCCGGTGCAAATTGGCTTTCAAGACCGGAAAAGGTATGGCCAAGCCCTAACTCAGTTTGTTCCCCACATTCAGTTTTACTCTTTAGGCAGCTTTGGCTTGAAGGTCTTAGAGGTGATTTTTGGCCGGGTTGGCCTGTATTTTTACTTCAATCGTCGGGTAAAACTCTGGGATACTGTCGGCCCCATCGCCTTAGCTCAGAGGGCGGGATTAATTTGTTGCGATCTAGAGGGTCAACCCTTAGAGTTTAGCCCCAATGCCATTCATCCTGATACCCTAGCCCACGAGCAAATGATTGTTATTGGTTGGCCAGAATATGTTGAGGCCCTTCTGCCAGGATTACAGAAAGCGGTGTATTCAGTTCAAGGGGCAATCTCCACCAGCTAATCCTGGTTCCTTAAGAGCGCAATCGTCCCGATCGCAATATACTAACGACAAGCCATAATCCAATAAAGCTGGCGGCTCCAAATAAGACAGCGCTGAGTAAAGAGAGTTGGGGACTTTGGGCATTACTGGAAATAATGGCTGCTCCCATAATCAGGGAACCAACGAGAATGCTAAAGGAGAGGCGGTTAGCGGAGTCGTCAATACTGCGCCGAAGTCGCTCTAGATCTTTAACCTGAATATTCCAATTCAGGGTTTCTGAGGTTAAACGGTCGAGAAATAATTCAATTAAACGAGGGGATTGTAAGGAGAGACTTTTGAAATCGAGAGCAGTTCTGAGTAAGGTTTGAATGGGTTTATCTCCGAGCAATTGGCGCTGGAAAATATCGGTAATCAGAGGTTTAATTTGATCGAGTAAATTAATTTGGGGATTAAAGCCTCTGGCGACTCCTTCTAAGTTGGCTAAAGATTTGGCATAGAGTCCCATGTTACCGGGTAGACGAATTTTGTTTTTGCGGGCAACTTCGAGAATTTCGTAGAAGACTTCACTAAAGTTAATTTCACTCAAATTAACGTTATAGTATTTGCGAAGCATCCGTGTATAGTCGGCTTCTAAACGACTAAGATTAACGGGTTGATTAGATTCAGCTAAATCTAAGGTGAGTTGGGCGCAACGTTGGGCATCAATATCCACGATCGCCAGCAACATTTCGGTTAGAATTTGTTGAGTCCGTGGATCTAAGCGTCCAATCATGCCACAGTCTAACAGGGCCACTCTTCCATCATTGAGCAAGAAAATATTGCCAGGATGAGGATCGGCATGAAAGAAGCCATTAATATAAATTTGTTGGAAAAAGGCCCGGAAGAGGAGGGTGGTGACCTGATCTCGTTTTTGCTCGAGCGATAGGGTGGGAGTGACAAATGGGGTTAAGTCGGCTGAAAGGAGGGGTTTGCCTTCTAACCATTCTAAAACTAGGAGTTTTTCGCTGGTATAGTCCCAGTAGACTTGGGGAATAACAAGTTGTTTGGGGTCAAACCAGCGACTGGCAGATAAATTTTCTTGCATTTGTGTGGTGAAATGGCCTTCTTTGGTGAAGTCCAATTCATCACGCAAGGATTTGGTAAATTCGTCAGCGAGGGCGACTAAATCATAGTCTTGCCCAAAATCGCTCAGTGAGGCCAGTTCGGCTAATCCTTTAATGAGGGTAATGTCTTGCTCGACAATGCGACTAATACCAGGGCGTTGGATTTTTAAGGCAACTTCTTGCCCCGTGTTGAGGGTAGCACGATGGACTTGGCCGAGGGAACCGGCGGCGATCGCCTCTGGCTCAATTTGAGGGAAGGCTTCTTCTAAGGGAACAGGTAAACTTTGCCGCAGTTGGGCCTCCACATCTGACCAAGGCACCGCAGGAACATTAGCTTGCAAATCGGACAGAGCCGTAATATAACGACCCGGTAGTAAATCAGGTCGGGTACTGAGCAGTTGTCCTAATTTGACAAATACGGGCCCTAAATCAACCAGAATATTGCGTAATACAGTGGGAGAAGGTAACTTAGGTTCACCGGGTTGATCCCCTTTGAGCAAGCCTTCGATATAATCCCAACCGTTGCGGAAGACGACTTCTAAGATTTCCCGTTGGCGCGAACTGGTCTTGGTGAGTGCAAACATGGTGGGATTAATTTGGGATACTGTCTTAGTTTTAAAGCAAATTCTGATATTTGGGATTTTCTTTGAGCAGTCCCAGCACTTTTTTAATGTCTTGGGTGCGCTCTTTTTTGACGATTAAGGTGGCATTCCCATCACGGACAATAACGATATCTTCTAAACCAATCGTCACGACTAAACCCTCTGGATCGCGATCGTACACGATCGCCCCTTGGGTATCCAAGCTGACATGGTTGCCCAACTCTAAATTCGGCTGCTCTCCTTGCAATAGACGAGCCATGGCATTCCAGTCTCCCAGGTCATCCCAGCCAAAATCAGCCGGTAAAATATAGGCGAGTTGGGTTTTCTCCATTAAGGCATAGTCGATGGAAATTTTCGGTAACTGGCTATAAGCCGCTTTACCCTGGTTTTGCAGAGGGGTGAGAATTTCTGGGGCATGGGTGGCGAGTTCTTGCAACACAACCCCAGCGCGGAAGATGAACATGCCGCTATTCCAGCTAAAGTTACCCTGGGCGATAAACTGTTCAGCCGTGGTAAGGTCGGGTTTTTCCGTGAAGCGTTGCACCCGATACACCGGTAAATCCAGATAGCTACCCTTGGGTTCTCCCTGTTCAATATAGCCGTAGCCGGTGGAAGGATAGGCGGGTTTAATGCCGAGAGTAACAATAGCTTCTTCTGTGGCTGCGAGTTCTACGGCTGCTTGAATGGTTTTCTCAAAGGCGGGATAATCTCCAATCCAATGATCTGCGGGGAAAAATCCAATGACGGCATCTTCACCATAGCGCTGGGCAATTTCGAGGGTTGTCCAAGCCACGGCTGGTGCGGTATCCCGACCTTCAGGTTCTGCGAGGAGGTTCTCTGGAGGTAGTTGGGGTAACTGCTCTTGGACTCCAGCCGCCAGTTGGCTAGAGGTGCAGATCCAGAGTTTATCCCAACCTGGAGCCAGTTGAACCAGGCGATCGGCAGTGGTCTGCAACAGACTCGAACCGGTTCCATCTAAGCTCAAAAACTGCTTGGGCCGATGTTTGCGACTCAGGGGCCAAAAGCGCTCTCCTTTTCCCCCAGCTAAAATCACAGGCACAACGGTATGAGACATGGTGCAGAACTCCTTAAGGTTGCAAGGTTCAACTGTCGCTATGGTAGCATTCAATTAACAATTAATAATTAACAATTAACAATGATGAAATATTAGTTTGTGTAGTAAATTATTGTATGGGAAATTTATCTGGTGGGTGCGAGAAGTGCAAAGAAACCCGGTTTCTAGCGGCCCCCTAGCAAATGCTCGATACCTAAGACCAAATTCGTTCCATTGAAAGTGTAAAGGAGGGTAAAATCCCTTCCCCCGATAAAGCGATCGCATTTTCCACCACTTCCACCACTCGATCCGCCCGATAAATTTCTACTCGCTTATTCTTCGGATCGATCAGCCATCCTAACTGAGTGCCATTATCTAGATATTCCTGCATCTTAGTCCGCAGATCTTTCAGGCTATCCGTCTTAGAGCGCAACTCTACAACAAAGTCAGGACATAGGGGAATAAAGCCTTCCCTCTGTTCAGGAGTCAGCGCTTCCCATTTATCTTTGCTTACCCAAGAGGCATCCGGGGATCTGTTCGCTCCATTGGGCAACTCAAATCCGGTCGATGAGTCAAAATATTCTCCTAACGTCTCATTCGCTTCACCCCAAATACCGAGCTGAGTGCCGATTTTCGCATTTCGTTTACCGGTTTCGCCCCCTGTGGGTGGATTCACAATCAGTTCTCCTCTAGCAGTGCATTCAAGTCTGAGATCGGGATTTGCGCTAACTAATGCCACAAACTGTTCCCGTGTCACCTGGAGCAGTAGCTCGTCAGGTAATTGGAGTAGAAGTGGTTTAGGTGGGGAAGGAGCCTGTACCATTAGCATTTACCTTACGCTGCTTTGATCGCACTTCTATTTTAACTATAATCTAGAAATAAGCTCACAACAATTGCTCCAAAGATCGGAGGTTTTAACCCTATGGTGATGCAAGTAGAAAAAACTAAAACCTATACTCCTGAAGAGTATCTAGAGCAAGAAGTGAACAGTGATGAACGCCATGAATATATTGATGGGGAGATTATTCTGATGACGGGTGCAATGCCAAGTCATAACAAAATTGTCCTGAGTTTGGGAGCAACCCTCCATTTTTGTCTCAAACGCCAACCTTATGATGTCTTTGTCACCGATCAGCGCTTGTGGATTCCCGAAAAACGGATCTATACTTATCCTGATGTGATGGTTGTTCAGGGAGAATTGCAACTACAAGAAGGACGCAAAGATACTCTCACCAATCCGATCCTAATTGCCGAAGTTTTATCGAAGTCTACCCAGGGATACGATCGCGGCCAAAAATTCCAAGCCTATCGCACGATTCCCAGCTTACAAGAATATCTGTTAATCGATCAATATACGATGCAAGTGGAACGATATTTCCGCACTGAACCCAATCAATGGATGTTATCAGAATACAATCAGCCCGAATCGGTTATCCAGTTGAATAGCATTCCTGGAGAAATTCCCCTAGTAGATTTGTATGATAAAGTCGATTTTCAAAGAGATTCAGAATAGAAGGATCTGGGCAAGATGATTACTATAGAACAGGCTTGGCAACTTTTCGGTCTCAAGCGGGGTGCAGACCTGAAAAGCATCAAAAAAGCTTATCACCAACTAGTAAAACAGTGGCATCCGGATCGGTTTGTGGGAGATGAGAGTGCCATCAAACAAGCGGATGAAAAAATTAAGGAAATTAATCAGGCTTACGAGTTAATCAAACAGCAAGTATTGGAACCTGACTCTAGTAGAGTTCAATTGAAGACTGAAAAAAACAATCCTGATTTTTATTATCAGCGAGGGCTGGTTAATGCCGAATTGGAGGATTATCCAGAGGCAATTGAGGATTTCACTCATGCGATAAAACTGAATGAAAACTATCTCAAAGCCTATCAATATCGAGCGTTTCTCTATGAAAAATTAGGGTATACCTATAGAGCGGAAGCTGACTTTCTTAAGGTGAAGCAGATCAAGTTAGAACAAACTACTGCTTCAGTAAGTTATCCGGTTGAAACGCCGAAAGAGGAAGAGCCAATTCCAGAACCGGAAAGTCCGCCTAAAGAAGATAGTATTAAGTCTTCAGATTGGCAGTGTCTTCACATTCTAGCAGACCATAAAGATGGGGTTAGCTCTTGCGCGATCAGTGCCCAAGGTTTAGTGATTAGTGGTAGTTATGACTGTACGGTTAAGCTCTGGAATTTGAAAACGGGAGATCTTTTAAGAACGATTGAAGACCATAGCGATCGCGTCAATGCTGTTGCCTTATCTGCTGATGGTCAATCTTTCGCCAGTGCTTGTCAAAATGGAACCATCAAAGCTTGGAAACTGGGCAAAGGCAAGGTAGAAGAAATTCTCAGATTGAATGCTCATCAAGCTGCCGTTACTTGTATTCAGTTTAGCGCGAACGGTGAGTGGTTAATCACAGGATCTGAAGATAAAACAGTCAAAATATGGAATACTGAAACCGGTCAACTGCTGAAAATTTTGACCGGATATTCGGCCCATCTCATGGATCTGGCGTTGTCTGCGGATGGCAGATATTTTGCCAGTAGTGCTTTAGAACCCTTGGTGCGAATTCGACAAATAGCAGATGGAAAATTAGTCCGTTCGGTAAAAAGTCCATCGGCAATTTCATCTCTAGCATTTAGTCCTGATGGATTAATGTTGGCAACAGCAGGATATAATCATCAGATTTATCTCTGGCAAGTTCCGAATTATACGAAACTCTGGTCAGCTCATCAGGGTTCTCCCCTTTCATCTCTGGCCTTTAGTTTCCATCAACCCTTAATCGCTAGTGGCGGTGAAGATAAAGCGATTAAATTATGGCATACTCAAACTGGAGAATTGTTAGAGACCATTAGAGAACATGATGGAGCCATCACTGCACTGCAATTTTTAGCGCATCCTAAACTGCAAGTTCTCCTCAGTAGTAGTAAAGATGGAACTGTGAAAATTTGGAAAACCGAAAACGTGAATCCATAACTATGATCTGATTTGAGTTTTGAGAGAATTTATAAGGATCTCCTTGAGTCGGTGTAGCTCTATGTCACAATAGCCTTTGATTGTTGATTGTATAGGTTCACGGACTTGTCTGGACTGATTGACTATTCTTCTGGGAAAGATTCATGGGATCGTGGCTCTAGGGTAATCCAAGCCAATCAGGTCTTATTCTGGTGCTATGTCATTATTATCACTGCCTTAATTTCTGCTACATTGGGGGCGATCGCCGCTTTGCTAGTCCCCAAACAACTGATTACAATGGTGCAAGAGGAACCCCAAGAACAAGCACCTCTGGTCAATTTGGGGTATCCCTTTCAATATCGTCTCAGGCGATCGATGAATCTGTTGATCATGGGAGTTGATCGCGGATCGAGTGCTGGTTTTAGGGGTCGCAGCGATACGATCTTGCTCTTGCGTATTGATCCCAAAACCCAAACCATTAACCTGCTCTCCATTCCCAGGGATACCCAAGTGCAAGTTCCCCAACTGGGAGAGCGCAAAATCAATGAAGTGAACTTTTTAGGCGGTCCAGAGGTCACTATTGATGCAATTGAAGACCTGCTTAAGGGAATTCAGATCGATCGCTACATTCGCATTCAAAGAGGGGCTTTAACTGAATTAGTCGATCGCCTGGGAGGACTAGAGGTTTATGTTCCTAAGCCCATGTCCTACATCGATTATACCCAGAGCTTAACGATTGAACTCCTTCCTGGATGGCAAACCCTCAATGGTCAGCAAGCAGAGGATTTTGTCCGTTTTCGGGGGGATGCACTCGGTGATATTGGTCGGGTGCAACGTCAACAATTACTCCTCAAAGCCATCCAGCAACGTCTCAAAAACCCCGTAGTCATTCCCCGGCTTGCACAAGTGCTGAGAACAATGGAACCCTATATCGATACCAACTTGAGTCCAGAAGAAAGAATTGCCCTGATGCAGTTTACCCTGGACATGGACAACGAGGCTCTGAAAATGGTCATGCTCCCCGGTTCTTCCCAATTCTCGCCTTTCGAGAATACCAGTTATTGGATTATGGACGACGATGGCCGCGATCGCATCCTCCGAGAATATTTTCAGCAGTTTTGGATGGGAAATGTTTGGGATACCCCAGATTATAGTGTTTCCACCGGTCGAGACCCCACAACCCTCAGAATTGCCATTCAAAATGCCACTACCGAACCTGAATTAGCCCATCAAGTCGCTGATTATTTAGAATCGAAAGGCTATTATGACCTCTATTTTATTCCCGATTGGCCTCACCCCCTCAAAACCACTCAAGTCGTTGTCCAAAAAGGAGACCTGAAAGGTGGAGAAATTCTATTAGAAGAGTTGGAAATGGGCACGTTAGAAGCTATGTCTACCGGAGATCTAAGCTCGGATCTAACCCTAAGAATTGGAGAGGATTGGTTATCTGAATTTCCCCCCAATCCTTAGATTAAAGCGCTTGCTACCTCCAGTCAAGGCAGTAGTGGATTGTTTCATCTAATGTGATGCATTAGATTTTGTTTGTAGTGAAGGATTGAGCAATCTCCAGCTAGGCTTTTTAGCACTCTTCGTGCTTACTACAAACAAATCACTATTTTAGATAAAACAGTCCAGTAGGGTGCGTTACGCTGGCGTAACGCGCCCTACTGGATTTATCTGTTATATTATTTCTGTATGATGTTGCACGCTCACAAGGGGCCCCCAGCCCCTTGCCTCTCAGGAATCAATTGTCGCAAACATTTAAGGATTTGATATTATAATCTAGAAATAAGCTCACAATAATTGCTCCAAATATCAGAGGTTTTACCCCTATGGTGATGCAAGCAGAAAAAACTAAAACCTATACTCCCGAAGAGTATCTAGAGCAAGAAGTTAACAGTGATGAACGCCATGAATATATTGATGGGGAGATTATTCTCATGACAGGTGCAATGCCAAATCATAACTTAATCGCTGGTAATTTGTTTGCAACGTTAAACTTTTGTCTCAAACGTCAGCCCTACTTTGCCTTTATGACCGATCAGCGATTGTGTATTCCCGAAAAACGGATCTATACTTACCCTGATGTTATGGTCGTTCAAGGAGCATTACAATTGCAAGAAGGGCGCAAAGATACTCTCACCAATCCCATCCTGATTGCTGAAGTTTTATCGAAGTCTACCCAGGGATACGATCGTGGTCAAAAATTCCAAGCCTATCGCACAATTCCCAGCTTACAAGAATATCTGTTAATCGATCAATATACGATGCATTTGGAGCGATATTATCGAACTGAACCCAATCAATGGGTGTTATCAGAATATAGTCAGCCTGAATCTGTGATCCAGTTTCAGGCGATTCCTTGCGAAATTTCTCTAGTAGATTTGTATGATAAGGTTGATTTTCAAAGCGATTCAGAATAGAAGAAATAATCTCAATACCCTTTTATTGATGTATAATATCATTGATTACTGAAAAGTATTGATCGAATTTAGAATTGTTGATAGCGATCGCTATGACATTGGGGAATGCAGCGTGCAACAAGTCCACAGAAACCGGGTTTCTAACCCCCCCTATTCCCCATTCTCGGCGATTAACTGGTGATAAGTTGCCGCCATTTTATCTGGTTTTTCCAAGGGAAACAGCAAAATACTATCGATTTCTGGATTATTCACCAATTGAGGTAAATAGTCAAATTGTCGCTCTGTAATCGCAATTCCATCATTTGCTGCTACATACTTCATCTCATCTTGGAAGTTATCCATATTGTAGACTTGGATAAACACCCGATCCACATCCCAGTTTTCCCAATCTGCATCAAAATAGGTTTTTGCCCAATAGGGATTATGATGACAAATGTCAAAACTGATATTGGGATTAGCTTCTTTCATTTGAGCAATCATATTTTGGACAAAATCGGTTAATTTTTGCGTACGATCGCTCTTTCCAGGCAATTCGGCATGATATCCTAAGTAATCATCCCATTGCACTGCATCAATTTCGGGGTATTTTTCCACAAACTCCACTAGGACATTAGTCAACAGGGAGGCTACTTCAGGGACTGCTACATCTAGCACATAATGATCGATTCCTGTATGGGTTTTATCCACTCCCGCTACGATCCAGCGCTGATCGATCGCTAAATCAAAAATAGGGCTATTTTCGTCAATCTTAATCCCTTTCTCGAAATACGCATGAACTTCCATCCCCTGTTTATGCGCTTCATCAATCAGCCAATCTAGCCATTGATCCTGAAACTGGTTGGGACAACTTTCATACCCTAGTTTCTTCTCCATGACTTCACTCTTGTACATAGTGCAACCATTGCCCCAAACGCCATGGATAATGGTGTTGATACCTTGTTTTTTATAGTAGCGCACGCGATCGCGGATTGTGTTTTCACTCGCGTTTGCAGTAGCCAGATATCGACTCAGATAAATGCCTCGAATTGCGATTATTCGATCGGACTTTGGGACAGAGGAAGGAGAAGGAGATGCTACAACCTCTTCGGGGGTGAGAGATGGACGAATTGAGGGATCTGGAGTTGGTTTCTTGGCAGTTGGAGAAGGCTTAAGTGATGGCTCTGAGGAGGGAGTCGTGGAGGGGGAAGAAGGCAATGAAGAAGGGCTAATAGATGGCTCTGGAGTAGTTTCTCCGATGGGCAAGTTTAAGGCTGCAATAGCGGTTTTAATGTGGGGTAAAAGTTGGCCTAGAGGTAAACGGTGTCGTTGCGTAAATAACCCATAGCCTAGTCCTAAACAGAGGATAATTACAGAAAGAGGAATACTGGAGCATCCGCATCCCTTGGGCTTTTCTTGGGATTTTGACATGGGATTAAGATGAGAGACCTGATTTTCTAATTATAGGCAATCAACTGAGGGATAGGTAAAATTAGAGTCTGAAGAAAAGGCAATCGCCCCTTGACCATGATAAACTAGCCCTAGATTTAGTGAACTGTGCCATTATTCATGCCATATTGGTTGTTAAAATCAGAACCGACAGATTATAGTATTACGGATTTAGAGCGCGATCGCACCACGGTTTGGGATGGAGTACGCAACTATCAAGCCAGAAACTTCTTACGACAAATGAAAGTCGGCGATCGGGTGTTTATTTATCACTCCAATGCCAAACCCCCAGGCATTACCGGATTAGCAAGAGTGATTACCGAGAATGTCATCGATCCCACCCAATTTAATCCCCAGGATAAACATTACGATCCGAAAGCGACACGAGAAGCTCCTCGCTGGCAAACCGTGGATATCGAGTTTATAGAAAAATTTCCCCGCTTGATTTCAATTACAGAATTAAAACAGAAATTTTCCCCAGAAGAACTATTAGTGGTGAAACGGGGAAACCGCTTATCAGTGATGCCGATTGTAGAGGGAATAGCTGAACAAATTCTAGCTTTGATTAACAGCAACCAATAGACTTTTAAGTCATGATATTAGGTCGGATTAGCCTCATATTAAGCTGGACTGATTTAAATGGGAATTTCGATAATCAACTCTGTCCCCTCTCCCGGCTGAGAAACACATCGTAACTGTCCTTTATGTTGCTGGGTAATAATTTGGTAACTGGTTGATAAACCCAATCCTGTTCCTTGACCGACTGGTTTCGTCGTAAAAAAAGGATCAAAGGCTTTTTGGAGATTGGTTTTACTCATGCCCGAACCATTGTCCTGGATAGAAATTTGTACCTTTTGGGAATCCAGTATAGTGGTCGTAATATGAACGGTAGGATATTGATCGGGTGGATTTTTTTCTAAAGCATCAATGGCATTGGTAAGAAGGTTCAAAAATACTTGATTCAGTTGACTAGCCCAGCAGTGGATAAGAGGCAGTGGACTATAGTTTTTCAGGATTTTAATTTCTGGACGATTGTGTTGAGCCTTGAGACGATGGTTTAAGAGCAGTAAAGTATTTTCTAAGCCTTCATGAATATCGACTTTTTTATACTTAGATTGATCGAGTCGGGCAAAATTCCGTAATCCTTGAATGATTTTATAAATGCGCTCGCTACCGGCTTGCATGGAATTAAACAAACTCTCTACATCTGAGCGTAAATAATCTAACTCTATTTCTTCTAATTTTTGGACGATTGCTGTATCCACTTCCGAGGAGTGTTCCTCATAAAGGCTGACTAGATCGAGTAAATCTTGCACATATTGGCGAGCGTACATGATATTCCCAGAAATAAAGTTAATAGGATTATTGATTTCATGGGCAATTCCTGCTACCATTTGTCCCAAAGAAGACATTTTTTCGGTTTGAATTAATTGCGCTTGAGTTTGTTGCAATTGTTGGAGAGTTTTTTCCAATTGTTGGTTATTTTCTTGTAATTGTTGGGTTCTCTGTTCAACTTTCTCTTCTAAGTTGTGACTGTAGTCTTCTAACTGTTGGTAAAGTCGCGCATTTTCTAGGGAAATAGTGGCTTGAGTACCGATCAGTTTGAGAACTTCTAGGCGATCGCTGGTAAAGGTGCCGGTTGTGAGGTTATTTTCTAAATAAAGAATGGCGATCAGTTTGCCTTGATTCTGTAATGCCAGGCACAGTATACTCTTGGGTAAAGATTGGCTTAAGTACTCGTCAGAGGAAAATCGGGATTCCTCGATTGAATGATTCAAGACTAGAGTTTCACGAGTGCGCCAAACCCGATTGATGATAGTCAGGGGGAGTTCTTGAGTCGAAGCTAGAGGGAGAGAGCGCGCCAAAGAACGAATTTGTATGTTGGATGCATCGTCTATGTAGTCGGCGATCGCTTCAATCCATAAACTCTCCTGTTTCAGTAACAGCAAAGCTCCTTTAGTTGCTCCAGCATTTTCGATTAGAGATTGTATCAATTTTGCCAGTAATTGTTCTAGATTTATTTCTCCAGATAGGGCTTGAGAGGTTTTGATCGCTGAAGAAAAATCCAGAAAGATATTTGCCCCTGAACTGGTTGAAGTCAGATGAACAGAGGTAGCTCTAGAGGAATCAAAGTTCTCTGTAGTATACCTTGTTTCTGAATTTAGAATAGGAGCAAGTACCTGGGAATACCGTTGTTCCAAGTCTACAACTTTGGCTTGAGCGCCCCAGTGTGCATAAGCGTAGTAAGCATCAATGAGATAAATTTTGGCAACTTCGGGCATGTCTTGTTCAAAATAAAACTCTGCCGTTAACTCACAGGAGATCGCCTCATGGTGCAGATATTCACCTTCCTTTGCACCCGTTCTCGCTCGTTTATAACACTCCACAGCTTCCCACTTTTGACCTAGATTTCGTGCTTTTTCTGCTTGAATTAGATCGCATTGGTGCTGATAATTCAGGGGAGAAAACTTGGCCCAGTGTTCCATCTGAAGCAAATTCTGTTCTACTTTTTCCAAATAGTGTTCTGTCTCAACCAATCCAGTTTCTCGCACCCCAGCCAGTAAAGCTAGAGATGAATAAAAGATTGCCGGAATGGAAAATAGATTATTGCCATTCTCTTTTGTTTCTGGAATAATCAAAACAGCATTCTCCACAGCATTTAAATAATCATTAAATAAATAAGACAACATCATTTTAAGGAGATGATAATGATAAACCAATACTGTTTGATTTTCATCTATAAGTTCCTGTAATCTTTGCAATTCTCCCTGTGAATCATCCCTAAAAAGCTGAGTTGGATCTTCTGAATTTCCTTGTAAATTCTGGATTATTTGTTGCCAAGTAGCGATGTAATCTAGATGATAATCTTGCTTCAGTCGTTCAATCATCTCTTTGTATTTTTGGAATTCACTGCTGACGAAACCTAGATTTTCACCCATCAGAAAAAGAAAATGGCAATATTCTGCTGCCGAATAACTCGCGCATTCAAAATCACCAGATTCTAATCCATTTTTAATTCCTTCTAGCTCTAATTCTATACATTGTTTGGGATGTTGTTTCCAGAGCCTAGATCCTCCAGCAACAATATTTAGCACTTGGGCTTTAATCTCTGGAGCATTGAATCGTTCCATTAACTGAACAGACAGTTCGCCCAACTCATATCCAAGCTCAAGATCACCCAACCCTTCGCATAACAACATACTATACCAACCATAACCAACAATTGAACAGGAACAGTTGCCGTATGTTAGAGACAGATCGACCATTGTAAACGTAATTTGTTTCAATAATTCGGGATTGACCATCCAAGCGGTTGTAATAATATTAGTCAACAGATCCATTGCCGCTAACTTGTAAGGATCTGTCATTTCGGGTAGATCGATGAGTTGTTGTAAATTTTTGATTCGATCGCGGGGGTCATCCGATAATGTGATTTCCAACATCTGCAAAACTTTTAGACCAGAATCTATCACATTCTGCATCTTGTTTTGACTAATATCAGCCTGAATTAAAATGTTATAGACTTCAACTCGATCGAGAATATTTTTCGCTCGTTGAAGAACAATTTCAGCGAGACGTTCAATGCCTTCAAAGTTTGTACTTAAAAATTCGGCCTCTAGGGTGGCGACATACAGAGCTAGAGTGAGATCATACTGAGTTGACCAACTATTTTCTCCTAAGAAGGAGCGCCCCGCATTGGCATATTCCCTAGCTGCGGCGTAAGCGGTTGTGCTTTTAGCTTTTTGAGTAGCCAGCAAATTGAGTTGGGCAATTTCATCTCTCTGGGCGCGATCGCCGATCAGTTCCTCTGCCCTATTGAGATGATCAACAATCTCAAAAACATTCTCGACATCTGTATCTAGATGTTCCCAAAGCCGGCGACCAATTTCTAAATGAGTTTGTTTTCTTTGGTCTTCTTCAATTAAACTATAGGCAGCTTGTTGAACCCGGTCGTGGAGAAATCGATAACAGGGATTTGAAGCATGAATTGTAGATTGAGGTAGAGAACTTTGCAAATAGAATTTATAGACATCACTTTCTGGTAAAATAAAACCTTCAGCTAAAGATGACCATAAATGAACGGCTGTTTCTTCTGGAGTTCTTTGACCCGCCAGCGCTAAAGTTTTGAGATTAAATTTATTGCCAATACAGGCTGCTATTTTAATCACTTCTTGGGTTGTCGGTGATAATTTTTGTAATCGACCCATCATGAATTCCACGACATCATCGGTCAGCGTAAGCTGGCGAACCTTAGACATGTCACATTGCCAAGACCCCACATTCACATTAAATTTAATCGAACCATCGTCATGTAACCCCTTCAAAAACTGTGTGGTAAAGAAAGGATTTCCCTGAGTTTTTTGATAGATAAAATCGGCCAAAGGTGAAGCAATTTCAGCAGAACACAGCAAGGTATCAGCTATTAAGGAGGTAATTTCTGGCTTACCTAAGGGATTCAGAGTTAAGGTATAGGGCATTATCCCCTGCTTCTTAATTTCCTCCAGGGTTAACATTAGGGGATGGGTGAGGAAAACTTCATTATCTCGATAGGCTCCAAGGAGCAATAAATATCCCCCTTCTGAATCATCCATCAGTAACTTTAATAGATTCAAAGAAGCTAAATCTGCCCACTGTAAATCATCCAAAAATATGACCAGGGGATGCTCTTGGGTAGTGAAGACACCAATAAACTGGCTAAAGAGTAAATTAAACCGGTTCTGGGCAGCACTCCCAGAAAGTTCTAGGACTGGGGGTTGTTGGCCGATGATCTGTTCGAGTTCTGGTATGATATCAACGATTACTTGGCCATTCTCTCCCACCGCTTGTAGGATTCTGGCTTTCCAGATGGCTAATTCTGCATCGGAATACCCTAACAATTGTTCGATCAACTCTTGGAATGCTTGCACCAAAGCAGAGAAGGGAATATTACGATTAAATTGGTCAAACTTTCCTTGAATAAAATAGCCCCGCTGTCGGACGATGGGTTTATGGATTTCGTTAATGACTGCGGTTTTCCCAATCCCAGAAAACCCAGCAACGAGCATCATTTCTGTTTCTCCAAAGCTGACTCGCTCAAAGGACTCTAAAAGAATTTGTACTTCTTGCTCTCGCCCGTAGAGCTTTTCAGGAATCAGGAAGCGATCGCACACATCCCGTTGTCCGATCGCAAATCTGGCTATCTCTCCAGTAGCCTGCCACTCCTGCAAACACTGTTCTAAATCATACTTTAATCCCAAGGCACTTTGATAGCGGTCTTCTGCATTCTTGGCCATCAACTTCAAGACAATATCCGACAGCACTTGAGGAATAGTTTCCCGACTCCCTAATTCCGCAGGCATTTTTGCCAGGTGACAATGCACTAATTCCATGGGATCGTCACTTGTGAAGGGTAATTCTCCTGTGAGTAATTCAAAAAAAGTCACTCCTAGAGAATAAAAATCACTCCGATAGTCAATTCCCCGGTTCATACGTCCGGTTTGTTCTGGAGAAATATAAGCTAGAGTTCCTTCAAGGACATGGGGATTCATCAATTGCTGTTGCTCTTTGGGCAGCAAACTGGCAATACTGAAGTCAATCAGTTGAACGTGGTGAGTTTGGGGATGAATCAGGATATTGCTCGGTTTAATGTCTTTGTGGATAATTCGCTGTTTGTTCAAATAATGCAGCGTATCGGCTAACTGAATGGCAAGGATCAGAAACTCGGATAAACTGTAATGGGAGTGCTGCCAATACTTTCCAAGACTAATTGCTCCCTCATCTGGCATCACTAGGGCATAGCCGAGATCGCAACGTTCTAGGGCAAGGGGTCGAACAATTCCAGGATATTCCAGATTAGAGGCGATCGCATACTGGTTGCGAAATTTTACCAATTCATTGAAGGTGGGGTGCTGATTACGCAGGACTTTGACGATAACGGGTTGGCGATCGCTCACTCTTATTCCGCGATAGACCATTGTCCGGCCACCACTATAGACCAATGTCACTTCTGCATAATTTTTTGAATCAAGACTTGTCATTCGGCAATAAGAGTTCAAATAATACCCTCAATATAACAAATTATGAGGTTAAGCAAATGGGATGATTTTAGTTATGGACAGCTCTAGGAAAGGAGAAAACTGGATTTTTCTGATTCCCGATTCGGTATCAGAAAGAATAGCGAATCGGGATTTCAACTATAAACGCCGTTTCCCCAGGAGACGAGACACAAGAGAGAAACCCCCGATGTTTTTCTGTAATAATTTGGTAGCTAATTGATAGTCCTAAACCTGTGCCTTGACCCACGGGTTTTGTCGTATAAAAAGGGTCAAAAAGCCTGGCTTGAGTTTCCGCATTCATGCCCAATCCGTTATCCGTAATCCGAATCATAACATTTTCACCAGCCACTCTAGTTTCAATCGCAATCGTCATCCCAGGCGGATCTTCTGATGTCAGAGCGCGTGATTTCTCTTCTAACGCATCAATCGCATTGGTCAAAATATTCATAAATACCTGATTGAGTTGTCTGGCATAACATTCGACCAAAGGCAATTGACCATAATCCTTAATCACCTCAATTTCTGGCCGCCAACTGATCGCCCGTAAACGAGGGTTTAAGATACTGAGGGTGCTATCAATACCTTCATGCAAATCAACTGCTTTCAGTTCCGATTCATCCAAACGGGAAAACGTGCGTAAAGACTGGACAATTTCCTGAATGCGATTAGTTCCGACTTCCATAGAATGGAAAATTTTCTGACAATCTTCTTGAATAAAATCCAAATCAATCGCTTCTATTTCTGCGGCAACCTCTGGATGGGGCTGGGGATAGTAACGTTGATAGACACTCACCAAATCCATTAAATTCTGGCTATAGCCTTGTGCGTGGGTGATATTACCATGAATAAAATTCACCGGATTATTGATTTCGTGGGCAACTCCTGCCACCATTTGTCCTAAACTAGACATTTTTTCACTTTGGATTAACTGAGCTTGCGTCAATTTCAGTTGCTCTAAAAGTCTTTCGAGTTCTTGAGCGCGGGCTTGACTTTGGGCAAGTAGATCGGCTTGCTGAAGGGCGATCGCCACTTGAGCAACCACAGCTTTGAGAAAATCAACTTCATCATCTTGCCAAGAACGCACCTGTTGACTCTGAATACAGGTAATAATCCCAAAATGATCAAATTCTGTAGCAATAGGCAGCACCAGGATAGACTGATTTCCTAAAGCCATTAACCGCTCTCGGACGGCCCGATCTTCAACCGTAGAAACATCATCAATCTTAATAATTTCTTGACTTAATAACAGGTGTGACAGGGGGCCAAAATTAGCCGCAGGATGTTTCCCTACAAAACTAGGTAAGCCTTCAATCGTCACTTCAGCAATAACCTCCCAATAGGCTCCATCCTCTTGTTCCACATAGGATGCAAAATGAGTCCGGTCTACTTCTAAAAACCGTTGAATTTCATATACAGTTGTATGTAGAATCCGATCGAGATCTAGGGAGGTGCGAATTTGATGGGCAATTTGATTGAGTAATTCCGATCGCTGGGCCTGTTTTTCAATCCGTTGCGCTGATTGAGTCAGAGCAATCTCCGACATTTTTCGACGTGTATCATTGAGTACCGATCCGAGTAATCCGATGGTCTCCCCGCGATCGTTTCGCCAAATCTCTCCCATTAAACGCAACCATTGGATTTTACGCTCTGAGACAACAATACGGTGTTCAATACTAAATTCTTCCTCTTTCTCTAACGTTTGTTCAATGACATGCAAAACTCGATCGCGATCCTGTGGGTGAATCAAGGCAACATAATTTTCAAATCTGCCATGAAATGATCCTAAAGGCAACCCCAAAATTCCTTCTACACCATCAGACCACATCACATCATTTGTGTACCGATTCCAACTCCAACAGCCCATTTTTCCGGCTTCTAGGGTCATTTGTAATAAAGTCTCTTTCTGACGTAGCGCTCTTTCAGCTCGAATTCGTTCTATTTCTGCTCCCGCTCGTGCTGCAAAAATCTCTAAAATGGAAGATTGCAGGTCTAGATCTTTTTCCATAGGTTGAGTATCCAAAACTGCAATAAATCCCAACAATTCTTCTTGGGCATTTAAAATAGGCATTCCAACATAGCTTTCTGCTCCAATACTAACCAAGTATTGATCGTTAGGAAATTGGAACTGGAGACCCTGTGCATAACAACAAAATGTCTTATTTTCGACTATTGTATTACAAGGAGTATCGATGAGATTATACTGGATTTTTCGACTGAATTCTGAGCCTTCCCAACCGGCTAGTACGTTGGCTAAGGGTTCACCTTCTTGGGAGGTCACTTCAACAATAAACGCATAAGCAACGTCTAGAGATATAGCAATACATTTAACGCAGGATTTGAAAAAAGCTTCTCCCGTTTGTGAGGCAGTTCCTTCTACAATAGAGTGCAAGGCCTGTTCTTGTCGTTTGCGATCGCTAATTTCAATACTCATCCCATCCCAGACCACCGCACCGTCAGTTTGTCTTTCTGGTCGAGCAATAACTTGTACCCACTTCAGGATAGATTCGTCAGTAATAATCCGATGTTCATGTTGAAATTTTCTTAGGGAGGTTCGTGATTCTTCTATGGCTTGCTGTAGGGAGGGCATATCTGTAGGATGAACGGAATCAAAACAGGTAATAAAGCTTTCCGGATCGAGTTCATAAAGATCTCGACTGCCTTCGGAAACATAGGGGAAGGAACGAGTACCATCCGCTTCGATCCGAAATTGGAAAATTAATCCAGGGAGATTATCAATTAACCGTTGTAATCGGGCTTGAGTCGCCTGTAATTTTTGCGTGCGATCGCTGACTTGTTCTTCTAGCTCTTGATTCAGCTTTTGTAATTGTTGCTCGGCAATTACACGATCTGTGACATCAATAAACGTACCTAAAATACCAACGACTTCTCCCGATTGATCGTGCAAAGGAATTTTATTCGTTTCTACCCAATGATGGCTGCCATCCTGGTGTTGCATCGATTCGATAATTTTTAATTCTGGGGTATCGGAGTCCATAATTCGGCGATCATCGGCCCGATATTTTTCTATTTCTTCTGGTTTACAAGATAAATCATAATCCGTTTTTCCTATTATCTCTGAGGGGGAATTTAAGCCAACAAATTCAGCGAAATATTGGTTACATCCGACAAATACAGACGAACAATCTTTCCAGAAGATGGCTTCGGGAATATGGTTAATTGCTAAGGATAAAAAATTTTCTGCTTCAGAGTGATAGCTGGGTAAACGCTCTAAGTCCGCTTTAACCGTTTGCAGTTCCTTAACCGTGTCTTGCCAATGTTGGTTTACTCTGGCTAAGGCTGCTTGTAGATCTTGGTTTTGGGACTCAAGGATAGCAATTTTCTCTTGAGCATTAATAAATTTTGATGACATAATATAGCAAAGGAGTTGCACTTAACCCTAAATTAATCCCCAAAGGCTTAAATTTGAGTTTTTCTTTGAGCGACTCAGCCTGATTGAGTCTCCTGAACGCAAACCAACTCTTGAATTATACTTTTAAATCAGGAGAAAAGCAAAAAAATCTAGAAACTCTTTACACTCTCAGTTATTCAAATTAAGCCTAACTCTTGGGATAATTTGAATAAGAGATCTTCTGCCGAGTTATCGACCAGTTCCGCATCTAAAATATCAAACGCTTCATGGTCTGGTTCAGTCGTATTTTGGGAATGATTTGGGGAATCTGAGGAGGGTGTCCCCTGGGTTTGAACGGTTTGAATGGTTTGGGATAACTGTTGGCAGAATTGGCGCTCCCGATGTTGAGCTTGGGAGAGAGCCTGTTTTTGCTGGTCATTGATGGCGATGAGGCGATCGCATCGCTCGGTTAATTGAGTGATTTGCGATCGCAACTGCTCGATCTGCCCCCTGTAATCTGGAGAGTGCCTTAGTTCCGAAAATTCCTCCTCCAACTCACCTAAGCGCTCCTCCACCTCACCCAACCGCTCTTCTACCTCATCTTCATCCTGCTGCTCAAAAAACTCTCCCAAAATCTCATTGACAGCCCGACTATACTGGATCTTGCCCTGACTTTGGCGATACTCATCCAGAAACTCCTCATTCTCGGCTGTCAAATAAACCGTAATCTTCTTCTTTCGCGACTTCATCATAGAATTAAAAAGATGTAACCAAACCATACCTCTAAGACCAAGGCCTATGACCAGGATTGAGACCAAAACCGACCCAATGGTTATCAACATGGGGCCGCATCATCCCTCCATGCACGGAGTTTTGCGGTTAATCGTCACCCTCGACGGAGAAGACGTGATTGACTGCGAACCAGTCATCGGTTATCTCCATCGAGGTATGGAAAAAATCGCCGAAAACCGCACCAACATCATGTTTGTCCCCTATGTTAGCCGTTGGGATTATGCAGCAGGGATGTTTAATGAAGCCATTACAGTCAACGCTCCCGAACAATTGGCAGGGATAGAAGTCCCCAAACGCGCCAGCTATATTCGGGTCATTATGCTCGAACTCAACCGTATTGCCAACCACCTTCTGTGGCTTGGCCCCTTCCTGGCTGATGTTGGCGCTCAAACGCCCTTTTTCTACATCTTTCGAGAGCGAGAACTTATTTATGACCTCTGGGAAGCAGCCACAGGCCAACGCCTCATTAACAATAACTATTTTCGCATGGGCGGTGTAGCGGCCGACTTACCCTACGGTTGGGTCGATAAATGTATCGACTTTTGCGACTACTTTGACCCCAAAGTGGATGAATATGAAAAGCTGATTACCAATAACCCCATTTTCCGCCGTCGGATTGAAGGAATTGGTACCATTTCCCGGGAAGAAGCCATCAATTGGGGACTCTCTGGCCCCATGTTACGGGGTTCGGGGGTGAAGTGGGATTTACGCAAAGTAGACCACTACGAATGCTACGATGACTTCGATTGGGAAGTCCAATGGGAAACGGCTGGTGACTGCTTTGCCCGTTATCTGGTGCGGATTCGGGAAATGCGAGAATCGATTAAGATCCTTCGCCAAGCCTTAAAAGGACTACCCGGTGGCCCCTACGAGAACCTCGAAGCCAAACGCATGGCAGCCGGGCCAAAATCAGAGTGGAGTGGCTTTGATTATCAATTTTTGGGTAAAAAAGTAGCGCCAACGTTCAAAATTCCCTCTGGAGAACATTATGTTCGCCTAGAGTCTGGAAAAGGAGAATTAGGCGTATTTATTCAAGGATGTGATGATATGTTTCCTTGGCGCTTTAAGATTCGGGCGGCTGATTTTAATAATTTGCAAATTCTGCCCCATTTGTTGCGCGGCATGAAAGTGGCCGATATTATGGCGATTCTCGGTAGTATCGATATCATTATGGGATCGGTCGATCGCTAAGTGAGACAGCCGTGTTCGCGCTTTATGTGGTACATTTCTATCCCCCCAATCCCCCTTAGAAAGGAGGCAGTAAAAGTCCCCCGCTCTTTGGGGGATTCAGGGGGGTTTTCTTACTGTATTTCATTACATCGCAAACCTCTGTATGTATTACCTAACACGAAAGGTGAAGCGCTATCTATACTAGGAGAAGGGAACTTTATCGGTGTGCTGTATGATGTCCGATCTTGACCGCCAACTGATTCAAGCGGTTAAAAGTAAAAACCTTTCTCTGGTCAAGCAATTGCTCAATGCTGGAGCTAATCCCAATGTGACAGATGGCAACCAACATATACTACGGATGTGTGAATACGAGAGAGAAATTCGCTACGAATTAGTTAAAGCTGGAGCTTGGGAAAATCGACTCAAAACTGAATTGGTGGCAGCCCTTCCCTATGGGATTGAGGTCGTCCGCACCCTAGTCGAGAAAGGAGCAGATGTGAATGTGCAGACCATTGGTGGTGGAACGCCTCTTTCTGTAGCTGCTGGCAGGGGTGATCAAGACATGGTATTTCTGTTAATTGAGTCGGGTGCCGATCTTGATGCTGAAGCGCCTCTCCTTTGTGCGCTTAAAGGTAAGCATTGGGAAATTGCTATGCAATTACTTCATGAGGGAGCCGATCCGAATGTAACCGATGACTTTGACACAAGAGCGATCGCCTTAACTGTAGCCGCAGGTAATTACCCAAAAGCTAATGAAGTCTTAAAAGCACTTCTGGCTGCTGGTGTCGATGTCAATCAAGAGATTTCGGGGATTACGATTTACCCTGAATCTGAAGCCAATCAAGCCCTAGAAGAACTCGAAGCCATCAAAGCTCAACCTTCTCCATCTCCTAACGTCGAACCCATTCATATTAGGGATACATTTCCCTTGACTTTGGCGGCTCGATGTGGATGCGCTCAAACGGTTGCCATTCTTGTAGAAGCTGGCGCTCATCTCCATCAAAAGGATGGTGAAGGTTTGAGTGCCTTTGATTGGGCAACTTTTAACCAAGATACCCAAGTTTTCGAGGTGCTGCGCTCCTTTGGCATTATAGATACTCAAATCTTCCCCTCCCTCGATGAAATTTTGCTCAAAGCAGCCGTTGCGGGGGCAGTGGATGCGGCGAGATCGGCTATTGAGCAAGGAGCAGATGTGAATACTCGCGATCCAAGGCGCGATACGAGAAATAAAACGCCACTGATGTTAGCCGCAAGGGAAGGCCATGTAGACATGGTAAACCTACTCCTCTCGGCTGGTGCTAACCCCAATCTCGATGACCTGGCTGGTGGAGAGGTACCCTTCTACTTTTCTGGTTCTTATCATACTGATTTCTTAAAACAGCATGGTTACCAAGCCGGGAGAACAGCCCTCATGTTAGCAGTGGAAGCCAGTCACCTCAATGTTATAGAGGCTTTATTGGCAGCTAAACCCGACTTGAATCAACAGGATGGCTTGAACGTAACTGCCCTGATGATTGCCTGTGAGAAGGGACATCTGGACATTGTGCAACGATTATTGGCTGAAGGGGCTGATATAAATGTGCAAGCCAAAGGTGTCAGTGCTTTAAACATTGCTGTTTGGGAAAAACACGAAGAAATCGCCCTGTTCTTGATTCATCAAGGAGCTGATTTTCTGGTTCAGAGTCAAGAGGGGGACACTTTATTAATGCGAGCTGCGCGTATGGGTTCTTTAGCGTTAGTGCAGCTCTTGTTAAGTAAAGGGATGGATGTGAATGCTAGGAATGGGGACAGCACTGCTCTAATTCATGCCTTGACTTACTACAATTCAGAGGAGGAAAATCTTGAGGTGATTGAGGCTTTGTTAGCAGCAGGAGCTGACCCTAATTTGGGTTATAAGGGAGGAACAGCTTTAACTAGAGCGATTTATCGAGGCAGTGTCGATGCAATTCGTGCATTACTGGCTGCGGGGGTGGATATTGAGCAACGAGACCGAGAGGGTCAAACAGCATTGAGCCTAGCCAAGTTTTTGGGTCGCTCTGATATCTTAAACTTATTGCGGGAACAGGTAGGCGATCGCGCTAAAGAATTGGAAGAAGAAGACAATCCCCGCGCTGATGTGGAGTATGAATATCCTGATTTTTCGGAGCGCGGGCGCAATCCTGCCTATGCGGAAGCAGTGCAAGAATTAGCAGACATCTGCGGCGATAAACCGATTGAATTTGGCGATCTTGAGGGTGGATTTTACATCAATGTCAGAACCAATAAACGCAAGGGTTTAGACGTGGAAGCGGTGCAAAATCAGTTCCTGGCTAAGGGATTCTATGTTTTTGCTTCTAGTCGCACCATCTTTGATGATTTGCCCGAATGTTTGACGATCTTTCCCACTACCGATAAGTATGAGGCGATCACGGCCATGGAGACAAATGGAGATAACTATGGTATTGGCACGGGTTATGTGTTGCAATGGTTGCAAGAATTAGAAGTCCAACAGCCGTTTATTGTTACTTATATTCGTTATGATTTGTTAAGACTTCGCTTTCTCTCCCCCCTAGAAGATGTCGAGTATTGGGCTGATGAAATGTATGAATTCTGCCCTGATATCATTGACCAAGGATTTATCGAGCGGGAGAGGCTCGTTCAATCTTTGAAAACGAGCGATCGCATCAGCTTTTGGTGGGATTAAGATCGAGTTTAAGTCAGATAATTCATCGGATCGACGGGAGTGCCATTTTCCCTTACTTCAAAGTGTAAATGGGGGCCAGTGGACAGTCCAGTCGATCCAGTAGCGGCAACTACATCTCCTTGAGTAACACTTTGTCCTTCCCGCACATAAACTTGACTGGCATGGGCATAGAGACTCGTAATACCATTCCCATGATCGAGAATCACCGTATTCCCATAACCCCCATACCATCCAGCGTATAGAACAATCCCATTTTGAGCCGCATAGATAGGAGCGCCATAGTCAGCCGCAAAATCTAGGCCGTTATGAAACCGTTGATCGCCGAAAATGGGGTGAGTGCGCCAACCAAAATTACTGGAAAATTCCCCATAACTGGGGGTAAGCATTTTCCCAGGTTTGAGCTTAAGCACTTTCCGTAAGGACAAGGATGAAGTTTCCAGGCGCTGGCGAATTAAGACTTCTAAGTTTTGAGAGTCTTTTTGTAATTGAAGATAGGCGGCATCTAGAGCTTGTTGATCGCTATTCAACCGTTCAATTAATTGGACTTGAACTTGACTTTGCGTTTGATAATCACTTTTTTGATTGACCAATTGTTGGCGCATCAGTAACAATTGATTATAAGTTTGTTCAACATCTAGGGTCTGTTGTTGAGTCTCATCCAAAACCGCTTTAACCGTTAGCAGCAGTTGGCGATCGGCCAATGCCAGTTGTGTTAAGCGATGACGACGACTGAGAAAGTCGGTGAGGGTTTCACTCTGAAGCAATACAGATAACCCGGAATGACGCGGTTGTCGTTGCAGAAATTGGAAGCGGGCGATCGCGCCTTCAGCTAAGTCTTGATACTCTAGTTTCTGGGTGTGTAGTTCTCCCTTGAGGCGATCGAGATTTTGGGTCGTGCCTTCAATTTGATCTTCAATCCCCTTGAGTTGACTTTTCGTCAGCTTTAAAGTGCCTTCAAGACCTTTCAGGTGTTCTTGAGCAGCTTTCTCTAGGTGTTTCAAGCGCCCTTGTTCCTTGGAAATCAGTTTTTGATCCTGTTCGAGTTGTTCCTGTTGTTGTTGAAGCTGATCGACTGAAGGTGACGCAGAGGCGATCGCATTTCCTGAGAACCACAAATAAACCATCATCAAACCCGCAACCAGGAACTGGAGAAACCTTTGCCTCATCTTACCCAACTCCACAACTGAAATACTTAATCGATTACCCATTACCTATTTCCCATTACCCATGATCGATTACCAGCACCCAGCACTATAAAACTTATAGCGTAAAACCATGCTATTTTAGTAAGCAACTCAATGCCTAGAAATCAATTGGCCACAAAAAATAGTCAACGCCATTTCAGTGATTTGGAGCCACTACTATGGGATTATTTGATGCATTTCGCAAGGACACGGTAAAAAATAGCCAACTTACCCTTGGCCCTGCGGAAGCCTTTGCTGCCATTATGCTATTAGTAGTTGCCGCAGATGGTTACTTAGCTGATGATGAAGTTCGCCTGCTCAATACAACTCTGAGCCGTATGAGGCTCTTCCGTAGCTATTCTGATGATGTAATGCGGCGCATGTTTGACAGTCTTTGTGGAACGCTGCGGCGCGATGGTGGAAACGTTCTGTTTGATGCAGCGATCGCCACCCTACCCCATGATTTGTATGATACGACTTTTGCGATCGCCACCGATCTAGTCCTCGCCGATGGCCAAGTCAGCAACGAAGAAGAAGACCTTCTCGGTAGTTTATGCCGCGCTCTAGAATTACCCGATACTCTCGTCAATCAGATCATCCAAGTCATGATGATTAAGAATAAAGGATAACGATCCCTATCTTGGATCTAATTCTTGCTGGAAATAATAATTACTTTTGAGAATCTGAATTAAAAGTTTTCCCTATTCCCTATTCCCTTGATGATTAATGAGTAAGGGTGGGTGTACCCGTATCTATAGATGAAATCAAAAGATTGGGTTCATCCACCCTTACCATTAACTCCTCATCAACCCACCAATAGATTTCATCTTTTCCCGTAAATCAGGTCTTGAAACTTTATGGGTAGTGAGTGAGGATATGGAACTTATTTAAATTTAACGGGCGCTGCTACGAGATCTCGATAATTTGGCATTGCGTTGGGCAAATGTCAACAGCAAATACACAACCATCAGATACATAGAAGCTAAGGCAACAATCATGAGGGGCAAACCAGTGTACATAGGGCATCAGTTAAGTAGCGGAGTAAGGAACAAGCACAAGGATTTCAAAGCTGAGGTAACCTCCAGTTAAGCCAGCGGCCAGTCTGACTCTGGAGATAGACTTAAACCAGTCCACTTGATCGCTTTAAACTGCTCTGCCAAGGACTTTTTATCCTCTTAAATATAGGGGGTATATCTAGAAGGACAACTGTCCTGACATCCCTAAAAAATATACAAACGACGATGCAGGTGCTGATAGCCCCTCAATATAACAGACTCGGAAAGAGACCCAACTCTAAAAGAGTGCATAGTAAAACCGAAAACGGTTTACTACAGCAGCATCCTTCCACCAACAAGACTTATATTGAGGTTAACGTCTATCAGCCCTAACTTGTACGACTTTGCAGTTTTCCAGTTGGGTTACTGAGTGATTTGAAATCCTTATTATTTAATCTAACACAAAACTTTCAACTTGCTGAGGGAATATTGCCCAATTTGGAAAAAAAATCCGAAAATCGGAGATCTGCCCCCTTATTGGCTCAATAAACTTCGTTGTGGACTCTTGAACCACACCATTGGTACTCGGTGAGACTCTCTCGATTCTAATTCCCTGACAAACGGCAACATGGTATTAGAATAAATATGTAAAGTTTCGTAACTAACGGCAGAGTCAGCTTAATTCATGACCTCAACGACCTCCTTATTCCATCCAGTTGAAGCAGACGTTGATCTGCTAACGGAAAACTTGAAACAGTTGGTTAGTGCGCGTCATCCCATCCTGTTTGCAGCCGCTGAGTATCTCTTTGGAGCAGGAGGGAAGCGCTTAAGACCCGCCATTGTCCTCTTAATCTCTAGGGCAACCACTGCCAACCCAGAAATTAGCGATCGCCATCGGCGTTTAGCGGAAATCACCGAAATGATCCATACTGCTAGCCTCGTCCATGATGATGTGGTGGACGAATCGGATCTACGTCGGGGTCTACCCACAGTTCACAGTAGTTTTGGCAATCGTATCGCTGTCTTAGCTGGGGATTTCCTATTTGCCCAATCTTCCTGGTATTTAGCCAACTTAGATAATCTTGCGGTCGTCAAGCTGCTATCAGAAGTCATTATGGATTTGGCTGAAGGAGAAATTCAACAAGGACTGAGACGATTTGATACGAGTTTATCCCTGGAAGAGTATTTAGAAAAAAGTTATTACAAAACTGCATCGCTGATTGCCAATAGTGCAAAAGCAGCCGGTGTTTTGAGCAGTGTCTCCGAACAGATGGCCCAAAACTTATATGTATATGGGCGTAATTTAGGGTTAGCCTTTCAAATTGTAGATGATATTCTCGATTTTACCGGTTCTGATGAAGCACTGGGCAAACCCGCAGCTTCAGATTTGAAAAACGGCAATCTCACAGCTCCCGTATTATATGCCTTGGAAGAACACCCAGGTTTAGAGACCTTGATTGAGCGCGAATTTAAGGAACCCGGAGATTTAGAACAAGCTCTAAGTTGGATTGATAAATCTCAAGGATTACCGCTCTCCCGTGAGCTGGCGGCTAAACATGCTCGTTTGGCTCGTGAATCTTTAGCAGATCTGCCGAAAACAGAATCTTACGAAACGCTGATCAATCTTACTGACTATGTACTACGTCGTTTATATTAGACTTCTTGTACAAGTCAGAACATAGGGAATAGGGAATAGGGAATAGGGAAAACCGGGTTCCACCCTTTCCTTCAATAGCCCATAATCGTGTTATCCCAATGGCTTGATTCTAGATTTAGAATTTGACAAGATCCACCCAGCTTTTTATCAAGCTATATTGGGAGGAATATTTGAGATGGGAGGAGCCGCACCGGAAGAGAGTTGAGCCAAATAAGATTGAATTAAATTTTTCACATCTTCAGCGAACACTTCTACCCCCGCTTGCAAATTTCCTGGAGTTTCAAAGAAAACTAAACTATCAATCGGCAACGTCACCATTTGAAACAGAAGGGAAGTAATGGAGATCGCTACAGCCATCAAGTTAGGATCTTCTTTAGCTGAAGGAGATTGAGCCGCATCTTTGAGGGTGGGGAAGGCGTAAATCACCTTTTTCGTTAATTTCGGTTGCTCATTATTGCGTAGGGTGGTAAACACCCACTCCCCACTGACCGATTGCAAAATATAATACTGAGAGTGTTGCAGTTCTTGGGCTAACCGTTTCAGGGCTGGAGCGATCGCCGCGATGATTTGAGGAGTATGGCCATCTTGAGGTGCTTGATCGATTAAAGTTTGAATCTGGGCATCTAAATCCATAGGTTGAGCTTTGGTAGTGTCGTCTCTCTAGTCTAACCTCAGTTTTGGTTCAGGGAACCTGACCGGGAAAAATGGGTTTCAGCCCTGCCCTTTAATGAAGTGGAGGGTGGGGGAAGACGTTAAGTTAGACTACACTTCACCCGAAATAGATTGCTTGAGAAAATCAATGAACACTTGAACTTTGAGCGGAATATAAGCCCGGGAAGGATAGAGCAACCAAGCGGCGGTATTGAAGCTTGTTGCTGTTACAGCATAATATGGAAACACATTAATCAGTTTGCGATCTCGTAAATCATCTGCAATTAACCAGCTAGGGAGTAATGTGCGCTGGAGTAAGCGCAGACTCAGTTCTGTTTCTAAACGAGCGATCGCCCGTGACACAGATGAAGGGTCAACGTTGCGCTCTCGTGCCACTGCTGCAAAACTGCCTTGCTTAACGACATCGACAAATGTTTTCAGAAGCGATAATTCCATAACTGAATGTCGAAAATGTCTAATTTTGATGACTGATGTCTACTGAGATTTATAAAGCTTGGAAGCAAGACCATAAAGCGGTTGAGTGACAATTTTCTACCATGTAATCCGCCTACAGGTGCAGGTCTTGCTCCTGCACCTATGAATCAATCTAACGGGACTTGAACATTGGCTGAAACTGAAGTCAATGCAAAAGCCGAAAATGTAATCCCACGATCCTTACTTGATGGGGTTTCGCAGAAACTCCATCAAAATTAGTCCAAAGTAGGGAGATCCGAATCTAGGGTACGGTGCAGTCGTCTAGGCAAACCCGCCTCAATCTTCCAAAATTGTACAGTAATCCCCTATTTTATGTAACTTCTCGCTATCCTTTATTATCAACAATGACAACTGTACTCGAACAAGGAACCATCAGTATTCATACTGAGAATATTTTCCCGATTATCAAAAAATCTCTCTATTCTGACCATGAGATTTTCTTTCGGGAATTAGTCTCTAACGCAGTAGATGCGATCGCCAAACTCAAAATGGTCTCTCACACCGATGACTTTTCCGGTGAAGTCGGAGAACCCGAAATCGTAATTACTGTTGATAAAGAGAAGAAAACCCTCTCTATTAGCGATAACGGCATCGGCATGACGGCTGATGAAGTCAAAAAATATATTAACCAAGTTGCCTTTTCTAGCGCAGAAGAATTCCTAGAAAAGTATAAAGGAACCACAGAAGAAGGCATTATTGGCCACTTTGGTCTAGGGTTTTATTCCTCCTTCATGGTGGCCAAACAAGTTGAAATCGATACTCTGTCCTATCGCAATGGAGCGCAAGCAGTTCATTGGACTTGTGACGGTTCCCCAGCATTCAAACTGGAAGATTCGGAACGTACTACCCGAGGAACCACGATTATTCTTACCCTCATGGACGAAGAGGAAGAATACTTAGAACCCACTCGGATTAAGCAGTTGGTGAAAACCTACTGTGATTTTATGCCGGTTTCCATTAAGCTCGACGAAGAGCAAATTAATAAACGGGATGCTCTATGGCGTAAATCTCCACGAGATCTGACGGATGAGGACTATCTAGAGTTTTATCGCTATCTCTATCCATTCCAAGAAGAACCCCTACTCTGGATTCATCTAAAAACGGATTATCCCTTCTTGCTCAATGGGATTCTCTATTTCCCCAAACTCAAGCCTGATGTAGATGTCACCAAAGGACAGATCAAGCTGTTCTGCAATCAGGTGTTCGTCTCCGAGCATTGCGAGGAAATTATTCCTAAGTTCCTGCTTCCTATGCGAGGGGTAATTGATAGTCCCGATATTCCCCTAAATGTGTCAAGATCTGCCCTTCAGATGGATCGCACCGTTCGGAGAATAGCAGACTTTGTCGCCAAAAAAGTCGGCGATCGCCTCAAAGAACAGTACCGCGATTCCCGCGAAGACTACATCAAGAGCTGGAAAGACTTAGGCACATTCGTTAAATTCGGCTGCCTCAACGACGACAAATTTAAAGGCCAAGTCGAAGAGATCGTCATCTACCGTACCACCTGGGAAGGGGAAACGACTGAAAGTTCCCCAGAAGTCCAAGTGCAAGCCGAAGAAGGTGACGCTTGGCAAGAAGTTCAATCCAGCAACAAAGACGCTCAAGGTCATACCTATACCACCTTAAAAGAATACCTAGAGCGCAACAAAGAACGGCACGAAAATCGAGTCTTCTACTGCACCGATGAAGTCAACCAAGGAACCTATATCCAACTTCACCAAAACCAAGGTTTAGAAGTTCTCTATATGGATTCCTTCATCGATCCTCACTTTATCAGTTTCCTAGAGCGCGAGCATTCTGATGTCAAGTTTGCCCGCGTGGATGCTGAAATTGACGAGCAACTATTGGAGCAGGACAAAGACAAAGAAATTGTCGATCCGAAAACCAATACCACTGCCAGCGAACAAATCAAAGAACTGTTTGAGAAAGCGCTCAATAAACCCAAACTTCAGATTCGCACTGAATCCTTGAAAGGCAATAATGATGAACAAAACCCACCCGCAATGGTGTTATTGCCGGAATTCATGCGCCGTTTGCAGGAAATGAACGCCATGTTCCAACAAGAAACCGCGAAGTTTCCTGAAGAACATATTCTGTTAGTCAATACAGCTCATCCCTTAATTCAAGACTTATTGCGCTTAAGTCAAGGCAGCATTATTTCCGGTGAAGGATCTTCTCCTTCCGCGGAGTTAGCTAACCTGATTTGCAATCAAGTTTACGATTTAGCTCTGATGGCACAAAAAGGCTTTGATGCAGGTGGAATGAAATCTTTTGTCGATCGCTCGACTCAAGTCTTAACCCGCTTAACTGCGAAAGCATAACCATCAATTGTGGATTAGGGGTAGAGTCATCTACCCCTAATCATTAACCTATAGCGATAAGCATCTTTCTATTATCAATCTCTTTTGTTCGATGAGTTTATCAACAAAATCAGAGTATTCTCCATCAAAAAAACCGTTAAATCCAAAATTTGAACGTATACCTCTTGGCATCCTTGCTGTTATATTCATACAGTCTTCTTTCTCCCTATACAATATTTTAAGTTGTTCTAGATGTTCTGATAAGTCAAGAAGGTGTTTTGAAGAGTAACCGGCTTCAATTCGTCTGTTGATCAACTTTTGTAGTTCTTCATCATTAGCTGGACAAGAACTAGTTCCACGTCGAATATAGACAGTATCTACTTGTAAAATAGTTTTGTTTTTATCATTCTTAGCCTCTTTCACGCTCAAGAATGGAATCAATCTATAGTCATATCAAGTCCGATGAATAAGTTACGATATAAATGAAGAGTGTCCAAGCAAAGCAATGCCCCGACGAATTAAGATAG